>CAYRNG010000142.1:0-2347 GCA_964425395.1 uncultured Candidatus Kuenenia sp.
CTCGGCCGGGCCGGTGGTGAAGCCGATCTGATTGTTGACCACCACATGGAGCGTGCCCCCCACGCGGTACGCGTCGAGTTCCGAGAGATTGAGCGTCTCCTGGATGATTCCCTCGCCGGCGAAGGCGGCGTCGCCGTGGACCTGGATCACCAGCCCGTGCTGGCGGCCGAAGTCGCCCCCCCGGTCCTGGCGGGCCCGCATCCGGCCCGAGGCCACGGGGTTGACGAACTCAAGGTGGCTGGGATTGAAGCACAGCGTCATGTGCACCCGCTGCCCGTTGGCCGCCTGGTAGTCGGTCGAATGGCCGAGGTGATACTTGACGTCGCCGCGGCCGACGTGGAGCTCGGGGTCCATGTCGGCGAACTCGCGGAAGATCTTCTGCGGGCTCTTGCCCATGATGTTGGCCAAGACGTTGAGCCGGCCCCGGTGGGCCATCGCCAGGACGACGTCTTGGATCTCCTGGCCGGCCGCCCGCTCGATGGCCATCTCCAACAGCGGGATCAGGCTCTCCGAGCCCTCCAGCGAGAAACTCTTGGCTCCCAGGAACCGCTTCTGGATGAACTCCTCGAACACCGCCGCGGTGGTCATCTGCCGGTAGATCCGCAGCTGCTGTCGGCGGTCGAGCTGGATCCGGTTCTCGCAGCCCTCCATCCGCACCTGCAGCCACTGCCGGACGCGGAGGTCGTCCATGTGCATGAACTGGACGCCGATCGAGCGGCAGTAGGTGTTCCGCAGCCGCTTGATGATCTGCCGCAGCGACATCGACTGCGGCCCCTCGATGGTGTCGGTGGAGAACGACCGGTCCATGTCCTCTTCAGTGAGGTGGTAGAACTGCGGATCGAGCTCCGGCAGCCCCGGCCGGGGGCGGCCGAGCGGGTCGATCTCAGCCATCAGGTGGCCGCGGACGCGGTAGGCCCGCACGAGCTGATCGACCCGGTCCTGCAGGAAGGCCACCCGCTCCTCGCCGGCCGTACCGGTGGCCACCGGCAGCGGCAGCGGCTTGGCCTCCCCGGCGGGGGCGGCCGGCAGTTGCACCTCGCCGTTGGCCACGGCGACGGCATGGCCGGTGGCGATCCCGTCGGGGCTGACGAGCGGCGGCCGGGGGATGGCGGCCGGGCCGTTGCCTGCAACGGCAGCCCGGGCCGGCTGGCCATTGCCGGCCGGCGGGGACATGAACACCTCGGCCGCGCCCCGCTCCCAGGCGGCGAAATAGGCCTGCCAATCGGGCGATAGGCTGGCTGGATCCTCCTGATACCGCTCGAACAACTCCTCGAGGAAGGCCAGGCTCGCCGTCCCGGCGGAATCAATGCTCTCGGTGGGTGTCACGATGTCATTCCAGGCCGCGGGCGGCCGTTGCCTCTCAGCGGGCCAGCAGCAGCCGGCCGGGACTCTCCAGGTAGCCGATCACTTCCGTCAAAAACCGGGCCGCCATCGCCCCATCGACCATCCGGTGGTCGTAGGACAGCGAGAGCGGCATCATCAGCCGGGGCTCGATCCGGTCCTCGTGGACCACCGGCATCTTCCGCGACCGGCCCAAGAGCAGGATCGCCACCTCGGGCCAGTTGATGATCGGCGTTGAGTAGGCGCCTCCCACGGCCCCCAGGTTGCTGATCGTGAAGGTGCCCCCCCGCAGGTCTTCCACGCCGTACTGGGCGTTCTTGGCCTTCTCGGCGGTGTCGGCCACGGCCTGGGCGATCTGTGGGATTGAGAGCTCGTCGCAGTTGCGGAGCACCGGCACCACCAGGCCCCGGGGCGTGTCCACAGCCAGGCCGATGTTCACGTATTCCTTGTAGACCATCTCACCTTTCTCCGGATCGATGGTGGCGTTGATCGCCGGATGCTGGCGGAGCGAGAGGCTGACGGCCTTGATCACGAAGGCCAGGGCCGTGAGCTTGAGGTTGCTCTTGGCATACTCGGTGGCGCTCTCCTTGCGGAGCCGCTCGAGCTCGGTGACGTCGGCATCGTCGAAGTTCGTGAGGTGGGGAATCGTGGAGACGCTCCGCACCATGTTGGCGGCGATCGTCTTCCGCATCCGCGACATCTGCTCGCGGCGGATCGGGCCCCAGTCATCCCGCTCGAGCGAGGTTGACTCGCGGCGACTGCCCGCCGCCGGGGCGGCGCTCGCCTGACGGACGGCGGTGATCACGTCTTCCCGCACGATCCGGCCGGCGGGGCCGCTGCCCCGCACCCTGGCCAGATCCACGCCCAGCTCGCGGGCCAGCCGCCGCACGGCCGGGCCGGCCGGCTCGACGGCGCCGGCCGGAGCGGCGGGCTCCGCCACGGCGGTCGCCGCGGCAACTGGAGCCGGAGCCGGGGGAGCAGCAGCAGGTGTCGGCGGGGGTGGTGA
>CAYRNG010000143.1:0-2728 GCA_964425395.1 uncultured Candidatus Kuenenia sp.
GCGGCGGGATTCCATCCCGCGGGCCAGTTGGCGACGCCCCACGTAGCGGCGCGATTCCATCCCGCCGGCCAGTTGGCGACGCCCTGCCAGTGCCGCCCATTCCGGCTGGCATCGTCGCGCTGCCCGCAGGGTTAAAAACCCGCGGCTACGTTTGCCCGCAGGGTCAACCCGCGGCTACGTTTCGCCAACACGTCCGGCCTACACCGGTTCCGGCTCCGCCGCCGGCTCAGGCTCCGCTGCTGGCTCTGGCTCGGCCGGCTCTGGCTCGGCTGGCTCTGGCTCGGCGGCGGGCAGGAGCGGCTCGACTGGCTCAAGCGGCGGCACGCCCAGCGCCGCGGCCACCGCTCGGGCGGCGGTTCGGGCCTTGTCGTCGAGCTTGCCGCGGGGGGCCCAGGCCTCGACAGAGTACATCCGGCCGTCCACCACGACCGCGGTGCAGTCCCGCTCGATCTTCTTGGGGAGGCCGTCGAGCTTGGCCTCGCCGGGGGCCGCCCAGGCGACGGCGGGATGCGGGCCGACCGTGACGGCCGCCGGCTTGCGGATCAGCTTGGGCTGCCCCTCACCGCCGAACGATTCGGCCAGCCGGGCCGCCACCCCCTCGACGAACGCCCGCTGGCTGGCCTTGGTCACCTCCTCGCAGCCCTCCGGCGGATCGGCCGCCAGCACGACCACCGAGGGATAGGCCAACTGCGGCGTGGATTGATAGCGGACGAGATAGTCGGGCGAACGCGACGCCCGCCGCCAGCCGGCCGGCGAATAGACCCGCACCCGATTGCCATCGAGATCGAGGCCGGAATTGCGATCGATGCCCGCCATCGCCGCAGCCGTGGGGCCGCCCGCCTTGGCCGGCGGCTGCTCGGCGGCCGGCTTGCCGGCCTCACGCCCCCCGCAGCCGGCCAGCAGCAGCACCATCAGCGGCAGCGGAATCCACCGCCGGAAGAACGGAAGGAATCGCATCGCGGCCTCCTTCGGGTGGCGGGGCCTTGCGGCCCCTCGGAACTCGGTCACGAGATCGCCAGGCTCACTCGCTGATCGCCTCCTTGACCAACTGCACCACATGGGTGGTGCCCAGTTCGGCGGCCTTCTTGTCGGCCGCCTTCTTGTCGGCGTATTCGAACATCGCCACCCGCTTCCAGCCCTGGGTGAACACGCCCCAGTAGGCCTTCATGCGGGACTCCTTGGCCACCTTCCGCCGGGTCGTCTTCTTGGCGGCGACCTTTTTGGGTTTGGGCTCCTTGACCGCCTTCTCCTTCTTGGCCTTGGGGGCCTTGTCGGCGGCCGCCTTCTTGGTCGTCTTCTTGGCGGCCGCGCCGCGGGCCTCAACGGCCTCCGCCTCGGCCCGCTTCGCCTTGATGCTCTGGGTCTTTCGTGCCATCTCGCCGCCGCCGTCCTTCGTGTGGTGCTGGGGTGGGTCCTGAAGCCAAGCCGGGAGTATAGCGTTTGCCGCGGCCGCCGCACGGGCCGCCTATACTGGAGGCATGCCCACCGCCGCCCCCCCCGACCTGCCACCGGCGAGCCCCTTTCCCACTTACCGGGAACTGCCCGACGAGCTGCTCCAGGAGCGGATCGAGGCGGTTCGCCGCCGGCTCGGGCCCCGGCTGGTGATCCTCGGCCACCATTACCAGCAGGACGGGGTGATCGCCCACGCCGACCTCACCGGCGACAGCTACCAGCTCTCCAAGAGCGCCGCCGAGCGGGCCGGCTGCGAGGCGATCGTGTTCTGCGGGGTCCACTTCATGGCCGAGACGGCCGACATCCTGGCCAACCGGCCCGAGCAGGTGGCCGCCCGCGGCGGCCGGCGGGTCTCGGTCGTGCTGCCCGACATGGCCGCCGGCTGCTCGATGGCCGACATGGCGGCGATCGACCAGGTTGAGGACGCCTGGGAGGATCTCGGCACGGTGATCGACACCGCCGACATCACGCCGGTCACCTACATCAACTCGGCGGCGTCGCTCAAGGCCTTCTGCGGCCGCCACGGCGGCATCGTCTGCACCTCGAGCAACGCCCGGGCCGTGCTCGACTGGGCCTTCGCCCGCACCAAGCGGGTGCTGTTCTTCCCCGACCAGCACCTCGGCCGCAACACCGCCCGGGCGATGGGGATCCCGCTGTCCGAGATGGCCCTCTGGAACCCACACGACCCCACGCTCGGGGGCAATCCCCGGGAGCAGCTCGAGCGGAGCCGGGTGATCCTCTGGCAGGGCCACTGCAGCGTGCACGCGATGTTCCGGCCGGAGCATGTCGACGCGGTCCGGGAGCACGTGCCGGGGGTCAAGATTCTCGTCCATCCCGAGTGCTCGATGGAGGTGGTGGACAAGGCCGCCCTCGTCGGCTCGACGAGCTACATCCTCCGCCAGGTCGAGCAGGCCCCGCCAGGCACGAAGTGGGCGATCGGCACGGAGCTCCACCTGGTCAAACGGCTGGAAAAGAATCACCCCGAGCAAACGGTGCGATTTTTGTCGCCCACGGTCTGCATGTGCGCCACGATGTATCGGATCGACCTGGCCCACCTCTGCTGGAGCCTGGAGCACCTGGAGCGGGGCCGGCCGGTGAACGTGATCCGGGTGGACGACGAGACGGCCCGGTGGGCCGTGACCGCGCTCGAGCGGATGCTGGCGGTGCGGTAGCGGCGGGCTCGGGGTTGCCCGTGTCCCATCGCCGGACGCTCGCTTCGGGCATCCTGCCCTTCGCTCGCTCGATGCTGGCCTCGCTTCGGCATCCTGCCTGCGCT
>CAYRNG010000144.1:0-2400 GCA_964425395.1 uncultured Candidatus Kuenenia sp.
CTTCCACCACGTCTCGAGCGCGTATGTCTGCGGGCTGCGGCAGGGCACCGTGTTCGAGCACGAGCTCGACGTCGGTCAGGCCTCGGGCAACGACTACGAGCGGAGCAAGATCATCGGCGAGCAGGAGGTTTTGGCGGCCGACGGGCTCGACGCCGTCACCGTCCATCGCCCGTCGATCATCGTGGGCGACGTCGTGCACGGCTTCACGAACACCTTCCACGGCTTCTACCGGCCGCTGCGGATCGTAATGCCGTTCGTGGAGGCCTTCGTCGATGCCACCCTGCCCCCCGGGGCACTCATGACGGTGCTCGGCATGAACGGCCAGGAAAGCAAGAATCTTGTCCCGGTGGACTGGGTCTCGGCGGTGATGACGCGGATCATCCTCGACGAGTCGCTCCAGGGCCGCACCTACCACCTGACCACCGACACCCCGACGCCGGTCGGCACGCTCTGCCGCGTGTTCGAGGACCTGGCCCGTGAACTGGTGGCCGAGCGGCGGCAGGCAACGGCCGGAGGCGGCTCGCCTCCGGATCCGGCGGAGGCCGAGGCGCTCGGCCGGTTGTTCCTCGATCAGATGGATGTCTACCGGGCCTACTGGCGGGACGACCCCCGGTTCGATGCCGCCAACACCCGGGCTGCGGCGGCCGATCTGCCTGCCCCGCCGGTGGACGAGCCCTTGATCCGCAAGCTCTGCCTGTTTGCGATCGAGAACCGGTTTCGCTGGCCGCCGCCCCGCCGCCGGACCGCGGGCCGGCCGCAGCGGCTCGTCACGGCCGTGGAGGTCCGGCCCGCCGTGGCGGACGGCCCCCCCCCCCCCCCCGCCAGCCGACGCCGCAACCGAATAGCCCGTGCCGGCGGCCCGGGCCTACTTGGACGACCCGCCCAATGGTCTGACCGCCTGCCGCAGGTAGTCGTGGAAGCACCAGATCCGTTCCTCGCGGGTGCCCAGGCAGCCTTTGAAGGGGGTGGCGGCCAGTCCCCGCTGCACCCCGGCGAACACGCTGGCATCCTCCCGCTGGATCGTGGCGTTGGCCCGCCGGCCGTGCCGGGCCACCAGCCGGGCGGTGAGCTGGGCCAGCGGGTTCCGGCGAGTGCCCTCCAGGCTGAACATCCAAGCCCGGGTCGTGCTGGTGGTCGGCCCGGTCGGCAGATAGACCTGGCAGTAGGGATAGAGGTCGGCGAAGGTGAACACCAGGTTGGGGAACACGTGGTGGTGGACGTAGGCCGAGGTGTCGGTGCCCCCGCCCAGCCGGCCCACGATCTGCCGCTGCCGCCGCATCAGGGGCGTGTCGCGGCCCATGTCGAAGACGAGCGTGGTGGATCGGTTCTCGAGGTAGTGCTTCTGGGCCTCCTCGGCAATCATTCCAAACCCGCCCAGCGTGCTGGGATGGACGAGCGGCAGATGGTAGGTCTCGACCGTGTTCTCGACCGGGATCTTCCAGTTGCAGGCGAAGTCGGCCGCGTACCGCCAGTTGCAGGCATAGGGGGCCGCGAAGGCGGCTGCGATCCGGTCGAACCAACTGCCCAGATGATCCCGGAGCGTCGGCCCCTCGGCCGCCAGCCGCACGAATACCAGCTCGCCGCAGGTCTCGATCGGAAAGGTTTCGAGGCGGGCGTTCTCGCGGTCGAAAGGCTTGAAGCAGCCGCCGTCGGGCACCTTCGTGACCCGCCCGTCGGTCCCATACTCCCAGCCGTGATACTGACAGACGATGCCCGCCGCATGGCCCCGCGGCTGCTCGGTGAGCAGGCAGTGGCGGTGGGAGCAGACGTTCAGGAAGGCCCGCAGGCCGGCGGCCGTGTGCCGGATGATGAGCGGCTTCCCGAGCAATTCGGTGGTCAGGAAGTCGCCCACGTTTGGCAGATCGACCGACAGGCAGAGCGGATGCCAAGCCCGCAGGAAGACCGCCTCCAGCTCCGCGGCATGGACCGCGGGCGAGACGTAGTCGTCGGGCCGGAGGACGTACTCGAGCTGTTCCTTGTGGACGAACATCCACGCGACCCTACTTCGCCGCCCGGCCGAGATCAAAACCCCGGGCGCGAGCCCGGGGACGGTGGGTCAGCACCTCGTCCCACCGGCCAGCCGAGGCTACCCCTTGTAGCGGCGGGATTATCATCCCGCCGGCCAGTTGACGCTGCCCCTTCCGTTGGTCGGGGTTGCCCGTGCCATCTCGCCGGACGCTCGCTTCCGGCGACCAATCCGCTCCGCGGATCGGTGCCCGGCCTTCAGCTCGCTCGATGGAAACCTCGCTTCGGCATCCTGCCTGCGCTTCGGTTTCCAACGCCGTCGAGATAGCACGGGCAACCCCTCCCGTGACCCGCATTCCTGAGACCTGGATTCCCTAGGCCCGGATTCCCTAGGCCCGGATTCCCTAGGCCCGGATTCCCTAGGCCCGGATTCCC
>CAYRNG010000145.1:0-1932 GCA_964425395.1 uncultured Candidatus Kuenenia sp.
CGGCGGTGTGGGAGGCGGGGTGCGGTTCATTCCCACCGTCCCCGGGCTCGCGCCCGGGGTTTTTATGCCCCGGGGACTGTCCCCGCTTCGGGGACTGTCCCCTTTCCTGTCGGCGGTGTGGGAGGCGGGGTGCGGTTCATTCCCACCGTCCCCGGGCTCGCGCCCGGGGTTTTTTGTTCATCCCCGGGCTTGCGCCCGGGGTTTTTTGTTCATCCCCGGGCTCGCGCCCGGGGTTTTTTGTTCATCCCCGGGCTCGCGCCCGGGGTTTCTATGGACACCGGCTGCGATAGACTGACTGTTGCGGGCGGCTGCCACCGGGCGACCGTCTCACACACCCTCTGGAGGATCCGGATCATGCGTTGGCAGGGCAGGCGAGAGAGCCGGAACGTCGAAGACCGGCGGAGCTTCGGGCAGCAGGTGGCCGTCGGAGGCGGGCTGCTCACGGTCGCGATCATGGCAGCGGCGATCTTTTTTCCCGACCTCGTGCCGGTGCTCAAGCTGTTCGAGGCACCGCCGGCGGCCCGCCAGGCCGCCCCGGCCAAGCCGATCGACGACCAGATGGGCAAGTTCATCCGCACGATCGTGGCCGACAATGAGGATGTCTGGACCCAGCTCTTTCCCCAGGCTTTCAATAAGCGGTTCGCGCCGGCCCAGCTGGTGATGTTCTCCGGCCGGGTGCAGAGCGGCTGCGGGATCGCCGACGCCGGCGCCGGCCCCTTCTACTGCCCCCTCGACAGGAAGATCTACATCGACCCGACCTTTTACGAAGACCTCAAGCGGCGGTTCGGGGCTTCCGGCGAGTTCGCCCACGCCTACGTGATCGCCCACGAGATGGGCCACCACATCCAAAACCAGCTCGGCATCAGCCAGCAGGTGCAGGCCCTTCAGGGCCGGGTCTCGCAGAGCGAATACAACAAGGCCTCCGTCCGGCTCGAGCTCCAGGCCGACTTCCTGGCCGGCGTCTGGGCCCACCACATGGCCCGCTACGCCGGCATCCTCGACGAGAAGGACATCCGCGACGCCATCAACGCCGCCGCCGCGATCGGCGACGACCGGATCCAGAAGACGACCCAGGGCTACGTGCAGCCCGAGAAGTTCACCCACGGCACGAGCGAGCAGCGGGTGCGGTGGTTCATGTATGGCCTCAAGAAGGGCGACCCGTCGCTCCTGCAATACGCGTTCGAAGTGGATTCGCCTTAAGGTTCCATGCACATCCTCCTCACCGGCGCGACGGGCTACGTGGGGGGCGTGCTCTTGGCGGAGCTCGAGCGGCGGGGGCACCAGATTCGCTGCCTGGCCCGGCGGCCGGCCAAGCTGGCCGGGCGGACCGGCCCGAACACCGAGGTGATGGCCGGCGACGCCACCGATCCCGACGACCTGGCCCGGGCCTGCGCCGGCATCGACACCGCCTTCTGGATGGTCCACTCGATGGAGAGCGGGGTGGACTTCGAGCGGGCCGACCGGCTGGCGGCCGAGCGGTTCGCCGCCGCCGCGCAGGCCGCCGGCGTCAAGCGGCTCATCTACCTGGGCGGCCTCGGCGCCGACGACGACCGGCTCTCGGCCCACCTCCGCAGCCGGCACGAGGTGGGAGCGATCCTCCGGGCTGCCGGCCTCGACGTGATCGAGTTTCGGGCCTCGATCATCGTGGGGGCGGGAAGCTTCTCCTTCGATCTGGTCCGGACGCTCGTCGAGCGGCTGCCGGTGATGATCTGCCCGGCCTGGCTGGCCCCCCCCCCCCAGCCGATCGCGATCGCCGACGTGGTGGCCTACCTGGCGGCGGCCGTGGACCTGCCCCCCGGCCCGCCCCGGATCTTCGAGATCGGCGGACCCGACAAGGTCTCCTACGGCGCTATCATGCGGGAGTACGCCCGGCAGCGGGGCCTCCGGCGGCTGATGATCCCCGTGCCCGTGCTCACGCCCAGGCTCTCGAGC
>CAYRNG010000146.1:0-2701 GCA_964425395.1 uncultured Candidatus Kuenenia sp.
CCGATCGAGGCCGCGAGGCGGTGCACCGTCGGAGTCCAGCCGGCCGCTGCCAGGGCCCGGGCGGCCAGCTCGTCACCATGGCCGGAGACGACGACGGCAGTCGGCTCCCAGCCGAGTTGGCCGGCCACCCGGTGGAGGGCGGAGGCGATCTGCATCGCCTGGCTGACGGCGATCTGCGCCGCGGCCGCGGCTGCATCGGCGGCCGAGAACGCCTCGGGGTCGAGGAGCATCGTCCGGGCCAGCCGCACCCGGGCGGCGTCGCGAGTGACGGGGGAGCCGTCGGCGGTGTCAGTGGCGGCCGGATCCTCGGCCAGTTCGTCGAGCAGGAGCCAGGCGTCCCGCGATTCGGCAAACAGCTCGCTGGCCACCGGCCGCCGGCGGCCGCGATGGGATAGCTCGCGAACGATCGCCGCCACAGCGGTCCGCTCGACCCCCGTGTAGACGAGTTCGCCGGAGAGCATCCGGCCTGCGTCATCGCGGGCAAGCGGCGCGGGGGCGGCATTTTCGAGGGGCACGATGTCGGTTGTGGTCGAGCCGATGTCGAGGAGAAAGGCCCGCGGCCGGCTGGCGACTTGGGCGGCCAGCCGGGCGAGGATGTGCCAGTTGCTGGCGGCGGCCAGCCGCCAGGCCCGGGCCGCCTCGGCCGCGGGCACGAGCCGGCCATCCACCAGATACACCTCCGGCGGCTCCGGGCAGCCGGCCGCGGCGGCTGCGGCCGTGAGCGATTCGGCAATCTGGGCCACGCCGGCGGCCCGCGACGGGTAGCAATCGCAGATCTCGCCGGTCATCGTGGCCACAAGCCGGCTCGGCCGGCGGTCGGCCACGAGCTCTTGAAGCGCCGCCGACAGCTCCGGCCACCGCTTCCAGAGCGGGAAGGCGACGCTCGCCGACCAGCCGAGTCCGTCGGCAGCCTTGAGGTTGGCTCCACCGATGTCGAGGGCGACGAGCTCGGTCGCGGAGGGCATAGGGGGGCGGAGACCGGGATGGGTCAAGACGACGAAACACGGCCGGGCGACCCGACTGCCTCGATCATCGCCGCCACCAGACTGGTTGCCAACCGCTCCGCCTGGCCGACGATCGAGGTCGTGACCCGGGGATTGATCTCCAGGATGCGGTCGTCGCGGCCGTCGGGCCGCTCGCCGAGGATCAGATCGACCCCCAGCCAGCCCGAGTCGGCTGCCACCGCCCGGGCGGCCGCCAGCGCCAGGGCGGTGGCCCGCCGGGCCGCCGCCTCGTCGGCCAAAAACTCGCTGCCGAGATACCGCGGGGCATCGCCGCCGGTGAACCGTTGCCGCATCACTGGCAGGGCCGCCGGGCCCCGCCGGCCGCAGATCAGCGAGACGCCCACGGGCGTGCCCTCGGCCAGAGCCTCGATTCGGCTTGCCACGGCCGCCGGCAAGGCACCGGCGGCGTGGATGATCTCGAGCGCGTCGCCGCCGCAGCCGCCGCGGGCCTTGCGAATGGCCGGCCGCCGAAAGCCCTCCGGTACGGGCTCGCCAGCGGCGAGGCTGCGGCCGGCTGGCACGGGCAGGCCGTGGGCGGCGAGAGCGTCGATCGTGGCCTGCTTGTCCGACGCGGTGGCGATCACCCGCTCGGCCGGCGCGAGCACTCGGCCGCCGGCTGCCCGCACCCCGCGTACCCGGTCGAGTAGGAGGCCGTCGCTCTCGGGGGCCACCACGAGCGACCAGTCGGCCCGGGCCGCTGCGGTCACGAGGGCGGCCCGGTCGCCACCGGGAGTCACATCAAGGCGGCGGGCCCGGGGGGGCAGGGCGAGGGGCCGGTCGGCGGCGGCCAGCACGCTGACCTCGAGGCTGGGATCCTTGGCAGCGTCGGTCGCCAGGGCTTCGAGCATCTGTCGCCCCTCGGCGGCGATCGCCGGGTCGTCGCCGACCAGCCCGCCGGAGGAGCACCATTCGTAGAGCAGCACCCGCATGGCGGGCAGTCTGCCAGCGCCGGGCCCCGGGTGACCAGTTGACGCCGCCCCTACCGTTGGTCGGTGTTGCCCGTGCCATCTCGTAGGTCCGTCACGCCATGACGGACTACCCATCGGCCACCCGAGGCCGCCCTTCGCGTGGGTCGGGGTTGCCCGTGCCATCTCGCCGGACGCTCGCTTGGGGACTGTCCCCGCCGCGGGGACTGTCCCCCTTTCGGCGCGAGCCCGGGAACCGCTTACCAACCTCCTCGACCAGCATTCCCGAGAACCGCGGGTTCTGAGTCCAGACCGCACAGGAAAGGGGACTGTCCCCGCACGGCCGCCCGGAGGTGCGGCCGCCGGGCGTAAAGCTAGTCAGAAAATCCCCAGCTGATCCCGGGCGGCTTCGGTCATCCGGTCGGGGCTCCAGGGGGGATCCATCACGATCCGGACCTCCACGGTCGCCACGTCGGGCCGCTGGGAAAGGGCCCGCTTGGTGTCAGCGATCAGCTGCGGGCCGGCCGGGCAGGCGGGGCTCGTCATCGTCATGTCGATCGAGACATCGTGCTTGGCGGCATCGGCCGCCGCGGGGCCGAGGGTGACGCCGTAGATCAGGCCCAGGTCAACGATGTTGACGAACAGCTCCGGATCCTTGACCTCCTTGAGCACCTCGCGGACGACGTCTTCGCAGAGGGGGCCGCTCAGGGCCGCCGGGCTGGCGGCAGGTTCGCTCGCCGCCTCGGCAGCTGCCGGGGCCGGAGCTGCTGCCGGGGTGACTGCCGCGGGGCC
>CAYRNG010000147.1:0-12150 GCA_964425395.1 uncultured Candidatus Kuenenia sp.
CTTCGCCGGGCACATCGGGGCCCTCGTAGCGGCGGGCCACCACCCGCGAGCCCCGCACGCACCGCCAGGCGAGCACCAGCCGGGCCCGGCCCGCCTCGATCACGAAGGCCTGCACCTCGCCGCTGCTGGTACGGGCCTTGGAGGCGAACCGGCCGGCGGCGGCCCAGGGCTCGAGGACGGCCAGCCGGAGGTTGGTGTCGCGGAGTGCCGCCGCCCGCAGACGGGTCTCGGCGTCGTCGCCGTCGAGCGGCCGCGAAGATGTGAACAGGATGCCCCGCATCCCGCCGGCCACTGCGGAGAAGGAGGCCAGGGCGAGGCTCTCGGGATCGATCGCCAGCCCGCGGCTCCCCACCCCGGCCAGCGCCGCGGCCTGCCGCGCGGCAGCCGGATCGACCTCCGTGGCGAGCGTCGTCATGAAGGGGGTGCCAGGCCGGGCCAAACGGGGCCGCTGCCTGAGCCATTCGAGCCAGTCGATCAATTCCAGGCTCGTGCCCAACACGGTGCGGCGGGCCACGAGGATGTCGATGTGCCGCGACACGCTCCGGAGATCGGAGTCGGCCGAGCCGATCAGCGGCCGGCCCTGCCGCGGATCGCAGGCCCGCAGCCGCCGGCCCAGCTCCGCCAGGTCGGCCACGCTCTCTTCGCCGAGGCCCGAGCCCACGTCCCAGGCCAGCACGCGGTCCCAGTTGCGAAGCATCGGCACCCGCTCCGGCTCGCGGAGATCGACGTCGGGAATCGGCGGCGGCGGGCAGATCACCCACAGGCCCGCCGCCCGGGCGGCGGCCAGCTGGTCGGCAGCAGCCGGCTCCCGCAGCCGCACGCAGTTGAAGCCCAGCCCGGCCAGGAAGCCGAACGGCTCGCCGTTCCAGTCGATCGAGCGGGGAAAGAAGGGCCGGCCGGCCACCTCCACGACGCCGCGGGCCAGCCCGGCCGGCGGGTCGGGCTCGACGGGGGTCGCGGCCGCGGCCGGCTGCACGAGCGGATCGCGGCGGGCGGTGGCGGGCACAAGGCCGGTGACCTCGAGGTCGTCGATGGCGATCTCGTGCCGGCCGGGAGGCAGGGCGATGTCGAGCACGAGGCCGGTGACGGTGCCGCCGGTCGCCTCCACGTGGGAGCCATGCTCGAGCCGCAGCGCGGGCAACTGCCGCTCGAGGCTGCGGCGAAGATCGCCCACCTCGAGCCGCTCCCAGCGGCCGGCATCCCGCGCGGCCGTGCCGGCGAGGAGCACCTCCACCGGCCGGCCGGTTCGCTCCGACACCGCCGGCAGCACCACCCGCACGGCCAGCCGGAGGTCGGGCCGGGCGGCCCGAACCCAGAGGCTGGCCTGCAGCTCGTCGATCACGGCCGCGGGAGGCAGGGGCGTTTCCAGGGTCAGCGTGCCGGCGGTGCCGCAGTCGATCAGAAACCGCTCGCACTGCTGGCCGCGGTGGGGCCGCTCGGCCGACCGGCCGTGGGATTCGACCCGCAGGTCGGCCCGCTCGACCGCCAGCCGCCAGCTCGTGCCAGGCCCCTCGTAGCCCTCCTCGATCGAGCCCCCCGGGGCCGGTGCGGCCGCGAGGCCTGCCAGAAGCAAGACCGCGGAGAGCCAGGCTCGGCGGGGGATCGGCTGGCGGGGGTTCATCGTGGGCGCATTCACCGTCCGGGGGAGCGGAGACTTGTAGCAGCGGCGGCCCGCCGGGCTCCAGAGGGATCGGGGGGGCTGTCCCGACGGCGGTCCGCCGGGAGAAATGGGAAATTCTGGCGGAATCGTGTGGGTTTGGAGGGGTGCCCATGCTCTGTGGCCCACAGGGGACTGTCCCCGCCTCGGGGACTGTCCCCTTTCCTCCGCGTTGGAGCGGAGAGAACGATCCACACCCAAGGGAATCCGGGTCGAGGTAGGGGTTGCCCGTGCCGCTCGCGGAGGCGAAAACAGGACGGAGCCGGGGCTCATTCAATCCTCACATTCCCGCCCCCCCGGCCTCTGCCCCACCCATGAAGCCCACCACCGCCGACGCCCTGGCGCACTTCCTGGCCGAGCTCGATCTCGTGCCGGCGGCCGCCGTTGCCGACGCCCTCCACGAAGTGGGCCCCGGCGGCGATCCGGCGGCGCTTGGGCAGGCGCTCGTGCGGCGGGAGGTGCTCACTGGCTTCCAGCTCGAGCGGCTCCTCAAGGGGGAGCGGCGGGGCTACTGCTACGGCCGGGCCACGCTCCTCTACCAAATCGGGGCCGGCTCCTTCGCCCGAGTCTACCGGGCGATCAACCGCGACTCTGGCGCCGTCATGGCCGTCAAGGTGCTCCGCAGCCGCTATTCGAACGACCCCGACAAGTGCCGGGCCTTCCGCCACGAGGGGGAGATGGGCCAGCTCCTCCGGCATGCCAACATCGTGGCCATCGACGACGTCGGGGAGGAGCACGGGGCCAGCTACATCACGATGGAGTTTGTCGAAGGGCAGACGCTCCGGGAGCTCGTCAAGATCCGCGGGGCCCTCGACCTTCCCAAGGCCCTCGACCTGATCACCCAGCTGGCCGCCGGCCTGGAATACGCCCACCGCCGGGGCGTGACCCACCGCGACCTCAAGGCCTCCAACGTGATCGTTTCCTCCACGGGCCAGGCCAAGCTCGTGGACTTCGGCCTGGCCGGCGTGGACGAGTCGGGGGACGGCACGCTGGGCCGGATCGACCAGCCCCGCACGATCGACTACGCGGCGCTCGAGAAGCTGACCGGCATGAAGGACGACGCCGTCCGCAGCGACATCTACTTCCTGGGCACGATCGCCTACCTCACGATCGCCGGCGTCTCGCCGCTGAAGGAAACCCGCGACCGCAACAAGCGGGCCGATCCGCGGCGGTATACGGAGGTGGTGCCGCTGGGGCAGCGGTGCCCCGAGCTGCCCCGCGAGGTGATCGACTTCGTGACCCGGATGATGTCGCTCGACCCGCTCGAGCGGTGGCAGACGGCCAGCGACGTGAAGCGGCGGGCCGAGGGGATTCTGGCCCGGCTCACCGGGGGCGGGGCGGAGCCGGAGGCGGCCCCGGCGGCGGTTCAGAAGGGCTGCGTGATGCTCGTCGAAGTGTCGGACCGGGCCCAGCAGGCCCTGCGGGAGTTTTTCCGCAAGCTCGGCTACCGCGTCTTGCTCACCGAAAATCCCCAGCGGGCCCTGAGTCGATTCTCGAGCAAGCCGCTGCCGGCCGACTGCCTGATCCTGAGCGCCCATGCGCTGGGGCCGGCCGCCGTCGAGGCCTTCAACGCTCTCTCGAGCGACCCGTTCCTGGCCGAGGTGCCGGCGATCCTGCTGGCCGGCAGCAAGCAGGCCGACCTGGCCGGCGTTGCCCGCTGCGACGACCGCCGCCGGCTGGTGCAGATGCCGATTCAGGCCGAGGCCATGGACCGCCTGCTCGCCGACCTCCTCGCCCCGCGGGGCTGAGCCAGGCGTATTCCAGCGGGGGCCGGTCTCGGGTATCCTGCCTCTAGCTCGTGGCAGGTGTTGGCGGACGAAGCCCCGGGCAGTCCCACCTTGCCCGGCCTTTTTGCCGGAAGCCCGCGTGCCGCCCATGGATCTCGAGGCCTACCAGACCGACGGCTTCCACGATGAGCTGTTCGACCCGGCCTGCCGGCCCCGGCCCGGGGCCGAGCTGCTCGTCCGCCGGCTGGCCGGCTTCTCCAACGGCGAACTGGCCGAGCGGCAGCGGGCCGCCGACAAGGCCCTGCTCACGATGGGGATCACCTTCAACGTCTACGGACACGAGGCCGGCACGGAGAAGATCTGGCCCTTCGACATCGTGCCGCGGGTGATCGATGCCGCGGAGTGGTCCCGGATCGAGCGGGGGCTCGCCCAGCGCATCCGGGCCCTGAATCTCTTCATCGACGACATCTACAACCAGCGGAAGATCGTGGCCGACAAGGTCGTGCCCGACTGGCTGGTCGATTCGGGCAAGTGCTTCCGCGGCCCCTGTGCCGGCCTGGCGCCCCCCCGCGGGATCTGGTGCCACATCACAGGCACGGATCTCGTCCGCGGGGGCGACGGGGTGATGTATGTGCTGGAAGACAACCTCCGCACCCCCTCGGGCGTCTCCTACGTGCTCGAGAACCGGGAGGTGATGAAGCGGACCTTCCCGCAGCTCTTCGAGGGGCAGCGGATCAGCCCCGTCGAGGACTATCCCGAGAAGCTGCTGGCGATGCTCGAATACGTGGCCCCCAAGCAGGCCCGCGACCCGACCGTGGTCGTGCTCACGCCGGGGATCTACAACTCGGCCTACTTCGAGCACAGCTTCCTGGCCCGCCAGATGGGGGTCGAGCTGGTGCAGGGCTCGGATCTCGTGGTCGAGGGCAACGTCGTCTTCATGCGGACCACCCGGGGGCTCGAGCGGGTGGACGTGATCTACCGGCGGATCGACGACGACTTTCTCGATCCCCTGGCCTTCCGGGCCGACTCGCTGGTGGGGGTGCCGGGGCTGATGGCCGCCTACCGGGCCGGCAACGTGGCCCTCGTCAACGCCCCCGGCACCGGGATCGCCGACGACAAGGCGGTCTACGCCTACGTGCCCCGGATCATCCGCTACTACCTGGGGGAGGATGCGATCCTCCCCAACGTGCCGACCCATGTCTGCGGGGAGGCGGCTGAGTGCGAGCATGTGCTGGCCAATCTCGAGAAGCTGGTGGTCAAGCCGGCCAACGAGTCGGGAGGCTACGGGATCGTGCTCGGGCCGCGGGCCTCGCGGGATGAGCTGGCCGCGTGCCGCGACCGGATCCGGGCCAACCCCCGCAACTACATCGCCCAGCCGATGCTCGACCTCTCCCGGGTGCCCACCGTGGTGGGCGACGCGCTCGAGGGGCGGCATGTCGATCTCAGGCCCTTCATCCTCTACGGCGAGGAGATCTACGTGCTCCCGGGCGGCCTCACGCGGGTGGCCCTCGTGAAGGGCTCGCTGGTGGTCAACTCCTCGCAGGGGGGCGGCAGCAAGGACACCTGGGTGGTGCACACGGGAAGGTGAGGAGCCCATGCTTTCGCGGGTGGCGGAGAGCGTCTACTGGATGAACCGCCAGATCGAGCGGGCCGAGAACGTGGCCCGGGCGGTGGAGACTGCGCTCGATTTGGCGCTCGAGGGCACGATCAGCCAGGGCCGGCTCTGGAACGCGCTGGTCTGCACCTTCGGCGACCAGGCCGCCTTCCAGGCCCGCCACGGCCAGGCCGACCAGGCGAGCGTGATCTCGTTTCTGGCCTTCGAGCCGGCCAACCCCAACTCGATCGCCTCCTGCCTGCACGCCGCCCGGGAAAACGCCCGCACCGTCCGCGACATGATCTCGACCCCGATGTGGGAGGAGATCAACAAGGCCCACCTCTACGTCCAGTCGGCGGCCCAGCGATTCGGCGGCTGGCTCCACCCGCGGGAGTTTCTCGACGAGATCAAGCGGGCCAGTCAGCAGATCACCGGCGTGGCCGACGCCACGATGTCGCACGGCGAGGCCTGGCACTTCGGCCGGCTGGGCCGGCTGGTGGAGCGGGCCGACAAGACGAGCCGGGTGCTCGACGTGGAACACTATTTTCAGCCGGCGGCTTTCGCCTTCGCGCCGCCGGCGGGGGCGAGCGACGCCTCACGCAGCGGCCCGTCAGTCAACGGCTCGGCCGCCGACGAGCCCCCCGGCGGCGACGCCGTGCAGTGGTCGGCCGTGCTGGAAAGCGCCAGCGCCCTGGAGATGTACCGCAAGCAGTACGGCGCGGTGACCCGGCGGAACGTGGCCGAGTTTCTCGTCTTCGACCGGTTCTTTCCCCGGGCGATGCACTTCTGCCTGATCAAGGCGGAGGAGTCGCTCCTGGCGATCACCGGCGGGGCCAAGGGGGCCTACACGAATTCCGCCGAGCAAAGGCTCGGCCGGCTGCGGGCCCAGCTCGACTACGGCGCCATCGACGAGGTCTTGGCCGGGGCCGGCGGCCTGCACGGATTCATCGACGGCTTCCAGCAGCGGCTCAACCGGGCCAGCGACGCGATCCACGACACCTTCTTCGCGATCCGCCCCGTCGGCCGGCCTGCCGAGGCCGCGTCGTGATGCAAAAAAAGGTGTCAGGAACCATTTGTCTCGAGACCCCGGTCTTCGACCGAAAGGGGGACAGTCCCCGCGGCGGGGACAGTCCCCAAGGGAGCGTCCGGCGAGAGGGCACGGGCTACCCCTCCGGCGACCTATGAGAACCATCTGAGATGTCGATTCGGATCGCCCTCCACCACCGCACCGAGTATCACTTCGACCGGGAGGTGCGGCTGGCCCCGCATGCCGTCCGGCTGCGGCCTGCCCCCCACTGCCGGACCCGGGTGACCGGCTACTCGCTGAAGGTCGAGCCGGCCGGCCACTTCCTCAACTGGCAGCAAGATCCGCAGGGCAACCACGTGGCCCGGCTGGTGTTTCCCGACCGGACCCGCCGGTTGATGCTGGAAGTCGATCTGGTGGCGGAACTGGTGGCGATCAACGCCTTCGACTTCTTCCTCGAGCCCGAGGTCGAGACCTTTCCCTTCGCCTACGATCCCGTCTTGGCCGCGGAGCTCGCCCCCTACCGCACCACCCCGGCCGAGACGGGCGGCCCGGCGGTGGAGGCCTTTCTGGCCGAGTTTCGTTCGCTCGGCCTGCCCGCCGCGGCCGGCCGCACGATCGACGTGCTCGTGGCCCTGAACCGGGCGGTCCACGACCGGGTGGGCTACGTGATCCGGATGGAGCCGGGCGTGCAGCCGCCCGCGGAGACCCTCGCCCGGGGCACCGGCAGTTGCCGCGACTCGTCGTGGCTGTTCGTCGCGCTGGCCCGCCGGCTGGGGCTGGCGGCCCGGTTCTGCTCTGGGTATCTCGTGCAGCTGGCCCCGGATGAGAAGCCGCTCGAGGGACCGGCCGGGCCGGCGGACGATTTCACCGATCTGCACGCCTGGGCGGAGGTCTTCCTGCCGGGCGCGGGCTGGGTGGGCTTCGATCCCACCAGCGGCCTGTTGGCGGCCGAGGGGCACATCCCGCTGGCGGCCACGCCCGAGCCGGCCAGCGCCGCCCCGGTGAGCGGGGCGGTCGATCCCTGCCAGACCGAGTTTCACTTCGAGATGCGGCTCTCGCGGCTGGCCGAGAGCCCGCGGACCACCCGGCCGTTCAGCGACGAGGCCTGGACGCGGATCCTCACGGTCGGTGACCAGGTCGACAAGGCGCTCGAGGCCGGCGACGTGCGGCTCACGATGGGGGGCGAGCCGACCTTCGTGTCGATCGACGACTTCGACGCCCCCGAGTGGAACACGACGGCGCTCGGGGCGGGCAAGCGGCGGCAGGCGGGTGTGCTCGCCCGTCGGCTCCTCGACCGGCTGGCACCCGGCGGAGTGCTCTTGGAGGGCCAGGGCAAGTGGTATCCGAGTGAGCCCTTGCCCCGCTGGACGCTCGACCTCGTCTGGCGGACCGACGGCCAGCCGATCTGGCGGCGGCGGGATCTGTTGGCCGACGCCCCGCCGCCGGAGCCCGAGCCCGAGACCGACGCGGAATCCGACACCGACCCCGAACAGGCCGGCGAGCCAGCGGAAGCCGCCACTGCTGCGGCGGTCGAGAAGGCTGCCGCTGCGGCCCGCGAGCGGGCTGCCGCATCGGCCGTCGCCGGTGACTTCGCCAGCCGACTGGCCGAGCGGCTCGGCCTCGAGGCCGGCCTGGTGATCCCGGCCCACGAGGTGGCCCCGGCCAGCCCGCTCGACCGGCGGCCGATCGACACCCAGACGCCCGCCGCCTTCGTGCTGCCGGTGTTGCGGGAACGGGCCGGCGGCCCGGCCCGCTGGCGGTCGAGCGAGTGGCCGATGCCGGCCGGCCGGGTGCCCCTGCTGCCGGGCGACTCGCCGGCCGGCCTGCGGCTGCCGATGGAAAGCCTGCCCTGGCCGAGCGCGGAAGAGCTGGCGGCCGGCACGGGTCTTGTCCGCACGGCGCTGGTCGTCGAGCCGCGGCGGGGGAGGCTGCACGTCTTTCTGCCGCCGCTGGATCTCCGCCCCGAGGAGACCCGCGAGCTCGAGGCCGGCAGCTCGGCCGCTGCCGACTGGCTGACGCTGGTGGCGGCTCTCGAACAGGTGGCCGCCGAGCGCGACACCCGGGTCGTGCTCGAGGGCTATCCGCCGCCGCACGACCCGCTGTTGGGCCGGCTCCACGTGACTCCCGACCCGGGCGTGATCGAAGTCAACGTGCCGCCGGCGGCCTCCTGGCGGGAGCTCGTAACGCTGCGCGAGTCGCTCGACCAGGAGGCCCGGGCCAGCCGGCTGTGCGCCGAGAAGTTCGAGCTCGACGGGCTCCACACCGGCACCGGCGGCGGCGACCACGTGGTGCTCGGCGGCCGCTCCGCCACCGAGAGCCCGTTTCTCAGGCGGCCCTGGCTGCTCGGCGGGATGGTGGCCTACTTCAACAACCACCCGGCGCTCTCCTACCTGTTCGCGGGCCGGTTCATCGGGCCGACGAGCCAGGTCCCGCGGATCGACGAGGCCCGCCACGAGAGTCTCTACGAGCTGGAGATCGCGCTCGAACAGCTGGCGGCGGTCTCGGACGAGCCGGCCGACTCCCGCGATCCGCCTGGCAGGCCAGAAGCCCGCCCCGCCGTCTGCGTGCTCCCCTGGCTCACCGACCGGGTGTTTCGCAACATCCTCACCGACCTGACCGGCAACACCCACCGGGCGGAGTTCTGCATCGACAAGCTCTGGTCGCCGGGGTCGGCGGGGGGCCGCCGCGGGCTGGTCGAGCTCCGCGGCTTCGAGATGGCTCCCCACGTGCGGATGGGCCTCCTCGCGCAGCTCGTGGTCCGGGCGATCGTGGCCTGGCTGTGGCGGGAGCCGCGGAGCCTGCCGGCGGTCGCGGGGGGCGGCCTGGTCCGCTGGGGCACGGCCCTCCACGACCGGTTCATGCTGCCCCACTTCCTGATGCAGGACTTTGCCCTGGTCGTCGACGAGCTGCGGCGGGCCGGCTTCGGCTTCGAGCGGGAGTGGTTCGAGAGCTGCGCGGAGTTTCGGTTTCCGAAGCTCGGTGAGGTGACCCACGACGGGGTCCGGCTCGAGCTTAGGACGGCGCTCGAGCCCTGGCACGTGCTGGGGGAGCAGTCGATCGCCGGGGCTACGGCCCGGGCGGTGGACAGCTCGCTCGAGCGGGTGCAGGTCAAGGCGGCGGGGCTGATCCCGGGCCGGCATGCGATCGCCTGCAACGGCCGGCGGGTGCCGCTGGTGCCGACGGGTGTGCCGGGGGAGTTCGTGGCGGGGGTGCGGTTTCGGGCCTGGCAGCCGGCCGACTGCCTCCATCCGCTGATTCCGGTCCACTCGCCCCTGGTGTTCGACGTGCTGGACCTGTGGAGCGGCCGCAGCCTGGGGGGCTGCACCTGGCACGTGGTCCATCCCGGCGGCCGGGCCTTCGAGACCCGGCCCGTGAATACCCTCGAGGCCGAGAGCCGGCGGGGGGCCCGGTTCTTCGCCACCGGCCACACGCCGGGCCCGTTCCCGCCGCCGGCCGAAGCCCACAACCCCGACTACGCCTGCACCCTCGACCTCCGGCGGCAGCCGGGCTGAAGCCCCCCTTTGGGCCATTTTTGAATGTATTGCGTTGCGCAATACAATAATTCCCAGGTTGATTCGCGGTTCCCCGGAGCGAGTAGCCATGGCCAAAAAAGCCCGATCGAAGCCGTTGAACTCGAGCCCGCTCATGGTGCGGCTCGATCCTGAAAGCAAGCACGCCCTCACTGCGGCGGCCCAATTGCGGCGGATCAGCGTCAGTGACTACGTGCGTACGGTCACGGTATCCCAGGCTCGGCGGGAGGTCGTCAGCGCCCGCGAACAAACCATCCTGCTCAGCCCGGAGGAGCAGCTCGTCTTCTGGCAGGCACTCCAGTCTCCTGGAAAGCCGACCCCGGCTCAGCGGCGGCTGGGGGCGATGATGCGTGGCGCGGAGTGAGCGGCGGGGCGTTTCCCTCCGGGATGGCACTCGAGCCAGTCCGCCAAACGCACCCGCGTCGGCTGTTCGACTGCGGGGAGAGAGCCGTCAACGACTGGCTGCGAACCAAGGCCTTGCAGCATCAGGCCAAGCGGCTTTCAGCCACGAAGGTTCTCGTCGATGCCGAGGGCAGCATCGCCGGCTTCTACACGCTGGCAACGGGACAGATCGATTTTGGTGATCTCCCTCCCGCGATCGTGCGCACGCTGCCCCGCCGGGGGCTGCCGGTGGCGGTGCTCGCCTGGCTCGGCGTCCACACCAGGCACCAGGGCCGAGGCGTCGGCGGCATGCTGCTCGCGCATGCCTTGCGCGACTGCCATGACGCCGGAAAGACTTTCGCGTTCGTGGCGGTCATTCTTGACTGCGTGAACGACCGTGCGAAAACGTTCTACCAGCGTTGGGATTTTGCGGAACTCCCTGGTCACCCCTATCGGCTCTTTCTGGATGCGCGCACGCTGGCGGCGATGATGAAGCCCGGCGGCTGAGTCTCGAGCCTGCCGCCAGAGGAGGATGTCGGCGGCCGCCTCGAAGCCCTGCTCATCAACCCCGACTGCTAGCGGCTCGCGGCCGGGGGCCTCACGAGAAGGCGGGCAGAATCAGGCGGGCCACGCTGAAGTAGAGGGTCAGGCCGGCCGCGTCGGCCACCGTCGTGATCAGGGGGCTCGAAGCCACGGCCGGATCGAACTTCAGCTTCGTGAGCGCAAACGGCAGGAGCACCCCGATCAAGTTCGTGAACACCACGATCAAGAGCATCGAGATGCCCACCACCAGGCCGATCTCGACCCCGCCCCGAAACACCCCCAGCAGGAAGCTCGCCACCGCCATCGTGGCCCCCAGCGCCAGCCCCACCGAGAGCTCCTTCCCCAGCACGGCCAGCCACTCCCGCATCCGCACCTCGTCGGTGGCCAGGGCCCGGACGACGAGGGTGGCCGCCTGCGAGCCGGTGTTGCCGCGGGAGGTTCTCGACGAAGGCGGGGTCGAGCTTGCGAAGCAGGTGCGCGCGGTCGTCGTGCGACATGGCGGCCAGCACCGGTGCCAGCCGCTCCGGCCCGAAGCCCCGGGCCAGCGCCTGCTGCTTCTCGGGCGACAGGAAGGCGATCACGGTAGCCTGCTGCTCGACCGAGGCGTGGTCGAGGAGGCCCACCAGTTCGCTGTCGTCGAGCTCCTCGGCCACGGCCGCCAGGCTGGCCGGATGGAGCGCCTCGAGCACCTCGGCAATCCCCGCTCCGTCGGCCTCGGCCACCAGCGAGCGGATCTCGGGCAGGATCAGGGGGGGGAAGAATTCATCGACGACGCGTTCGGCGGGCATTGCTGGCTCGGGCGTTGGGCTCAGGCCCGGACCGCGTGGCGGGCGATGCCGGCGAGCATCCGGCGGAAGACGAGCTCGTGGAGGGGCCAGATCACGTACCAGTAGGCCAAACCCCCTAGGCCGCGGGGGTCGAACACGGCCGTCTGGTGGATCGTCACGTCGCCCTCGCGAGGCACCACCTCGAACTCGAGCCAGCCTCTTCCCGGGAGCTTCATCTCGGCCGCCAGCCGGAGTCTCCGCGGCGGCTCGCAGATCTCCACCCGCCAGCAGTCGAGCGTCTCGCCCGTGGAGAGCCGCTCGGGATCCCGCCGGCCGCGGGCCATGCCGGGGCCGCCGATCAGCTGGTCGAGCCAGCCGCGGAGCGTCCACAGCCAGTCGGCGGCATACCAGCCGTTGGCCCCGCCGATCCGCTCGATCGCCGCGAAGGCCCGCTCCGGCGAGACGGCCACCACCGTGTGGCGATGATCGACCAGCCGCGAGCCTTCATGGGCTCCGCCGTAGCGGCGGGGGAGATCCTCGATGTCGGCGAAGTCGGCCCACCGCTTGCCGGCAAACTCGCCGTCTTCCTGCTCCGACGCCTCGCGAACCGCCGTGGGGAGGTCGCGGGGCCGAATCGCAAATTCGCGGGCGGCCGCGTCGTTGGTGACCACCGTCGGGTTCTTGAGGCCGTCGATCAACTTCCTGCCCACCTTTGAATACCGCGGCGTCACGAGCTTGAGCCACAGGCTCGAGAGCCTGGGCGTGAGCACGGGCACGGGGATCATCAGCCGCCGGAGGCCCCGCTGCCGGGCGTACTCCCGCATAATAGCGCCGTAGGAGACCTTGTCCGGACCGCCGATCTCGAAAATCCGGGGCGGCCCCGGAGGCAGGTCCACGGCCGCGGCCAGATACGCCACGACGTCG
>CAYRNG010000148.1:0-3656 GCA_964425395.1 uncultured Candidatus Kuenenia sp.
CGCAGCCGGCCCACCATTCTCGGCCCCGCCGCCCGGCTGACCCCCCACACCCCCCGCCGCAAGCCGAAGCGGCTGGTGACCGCCGCCGCCGCCGGAGCCAAGGTGCGGATCGTGCTCGATGCCGAAGGCCAGGAGGAGGCCGAGCGGATCGCCGCCGAGATCGCGACGGCGCTCGAGTCGGGCCGGCGGAGCCCGCGGGACTTCGCGATCCTGTTCCGGACCGCCGCCCTGTCGCGGTCGCTCGAGATCGCGCTGCGAACCGCGGGCGTGCCCTACCAGCTCGTCCGCGGCCTCGAGTTCTTCAAGCGGCGGGAGATCCGCGATGTGGTCGCCTGGCTGCGGCTGCTGCGGAACCCCCGCGACGACGAGGCCTTCCTGCGGGTCGTCAACGTGCCGCCGCGGGGCATCGGCCGGACGTCGCTCGACCGGCTGGCTGCCTGGGCCGAGGATCATGGCACGACGAGGCTGGAGGCGGCAGCCGCAGCCGAGCGGATTGCGGGGCTGTCTCGCAAGGCCGCCGGGGCCCTGGCGGGCTTCGCCCGGCTCCACGAGGAGCTGGGCCAGACCGCCGGCCGGGAGGGGAGCGTGGCCGCCCTGTTGGAGGGCGTGCTCGAGCGGACGGGCTACCGGCGGATGCTCGTCGAGGAGGCCGAGGACGATGACGACGAGGGGGGCCTCGAGCGACTGGCCAACGTCGAGGAGCTTGTCACGGCGGCCCGCCAGCACGACGAAGCCTTCGCCGCCGATCCGGCCAGCGCCGGTCCCGAGGCAGACGCCCTGGGGGGCTTTCTCGAGACGACGGCCCTGGTCGCCGACGCCGACGCCTGGGATGCCGGGGCCGAACGGGTGGCCCTGATGACCTTCCATGCCGCCAAGGGGCTCGAGTTTCCGGTCGTCTACCTGGTGGCCATGGAGGATGGCATCCTGCCCCACGAGCGAAGCCTCGACCGGCCCGACCAGCTCGAAGAGGAGCGGCGGCTGGTGTTCGTGGGGATCACGAGGGCCCGCGAGGAAGTCAACGCCAGCTGTGCACGGATGCGGGCCTATCGGGGCACCCGGCGAATCTCGGCCCCCAGCATCTTCCTGGCCGAGATGACCGGCTCGGAGACCGAGGTCAGCGGCGAGGAGGCCCCCGCCCAGCACTCGTTCGATCCCTTCGGTGATGCCGCCCGGGCGGGCTTCGGTGGTGCCGCCGGCGACGAGTTTGCCGACCTTGTCCACGAGCCTCCGCAGGCGGCCCCGCCGCTGCGGGTCTTTCGGCCCGACGGCCTGGCCCTCGACCTGGAGGGCTCGCAGGAGGATGCTCCGCCCCCCCCGCCTCCCCGCCGCCGGTCCCGCCGCGGCGACCTCGCGGTCGAGCGGGCGACCGACCTGGCAACGCGATTGGCCGGCTCCCCGCCGACAGCCCACCGGTTCACCGTCGGCCAGCGGGTGCGGCACGCCGAGTATGGCCCCGGGTTGCTCGAGAAGATCAGCGGCGTGGGCCCGCGGAGCGTGGGCACGGTGGTGTTCGACGGCCCGGCCGGAACCCGCAAGTTTCTCCTCGGCCACGGAGCCCTCGAGCCGGCCGAGTGAGATCTCCTCAGCCGGCCTGGGCCCGCCACCAGGCCACCGTGGCCGCCAGGCCGGCGTCGAAATCCTGGGCCGGCTCCCAGCCGAGCAGCTCGCGGGCCCGGCTGATGTCGAGGGCCCGCCGGGGCTGGCCGTCGGGCTTGCTCGAGTCCCATTCGATCCGGCCGGTGTAGCCGCAGGCCGCGGCTACTTTGGCGACCAGATCCCGGATCGCGATCTCCCGGCCACCCCCCAGGTTGATCGGCACCGGCTCGGTCATCACCTCGGCCGCCCGCACCACCCCCTCGGCGGCATCCGCAACGTGGAGAAACTCCCGCGTGGCTCCGCCGGTGCCCCAGCAGACGACCTCGGCAGCGCCGGCCAGCCGGGCCTCCTCGCACTTCCGGATCAGGGCCGGGATCACGTGGCTGGAGGCGGGGTCGAAGTTGTCGCCCGGGCCAAACAGGTTGACCGGCACCACCACGGCCGACCCGAGGCCGAACTCCCGCCGGTAGCCGTCGAGCATCACGAACACCGCCTTCTTGGCCACGCCGTAGGGGGCGTTGGTCTCCTCCGGGTAGCCGCTCCAGATGTCAGCTTCCTGAAAGGGGATCGGGGCGTGCTTGGGATAGGCGCAGACGGTGCCGGTGTGGACGAACTTCTCGAGGCCCGCCCGGCGGGCATGCTCCACGAGGTGCAGGCCCATCGCCATGTTGGCGTAGAAGAACCGGCCCGGGTGGGCCATGTTGGCTCCGATCCCACCGACCTCGGCGGCCAAGTGGATCACGATTTGCGGACGGGCGGTGGCGTAGAGCCGCTCGACGTCGGCCTCGACCGTGAGGTCGAAGTCCCGCCGGCGTGGCACCACGATCCGGTCCTCCGGCACGCCCCGCCCGCGGAGCACCCGGCAGACGGCCTGTCCCAGGAAGCCCGCGCCGCCTGTCACCACGATCCGCTTGGTTGACAGGTCTGTCATGCTGGCCCGGACCCGGCGGCAACCTTCAGGAGAGAGCCGGGCCGGTGGCCAGACCGGCATCACGGAGCACCTGCTCGCGGCGGGCCAATTCCAGATCGGCATCGACCATCAGCCCCACCAGTTCGTCGAACGAGACCCTGGGCTGCCAGCCCAGCCGGGTGCGGGCCTTCTCCGAGCAGCCCAGCAGGAGATCGACCTCAGCCGGCCGGAAATACCGCGGATCGATCTCGACGAAGTCGTGGTAGTCGAGGTCGAGCCGGCCGAAGGCCCGCTCGCAGAATTCCCGCACGGAGAAGGTCTCGTCGGTGGAAATCACGTAGTCGTCCGGCTCCTCCTGCTGGAGCATCAGCCACATTGCCTCAACGTAGTCGCCGGCGAAGCCCCAGTCGCGGCGAGCGTCGAGGTTGCCGAGGTACAGCTTCTGCTGCAGACCGAGCTTGATCCGGCTGGCCGCCCGCGTGATCTTCCGGGTCACAAACGTCTCGCCGCGGCGGGGGCTCTCGTGGTTGAAGAGGATCCCGCAGGAGGCGTGCAGGCCGTAGCTTTCCCGGTAATTCACCGTGATCCAGTGGCCATAGAGCTTGGCGACCCCGTAGGGGCTGCGGGGATAGAACGGGGTCGTCTCCCGCTGGGGCGTCTCGACGACCTTGCCGTACATCTCCGAGGAAGAGGCTTGGTAAAAGCGGATTTGGTATCCCACCGCGTCCTGAAAGTCGCGGATCGCCTCCAGCAGCCGGAGGGTTCCCACCGCGGTCACATCGGCCGTGTAGGTAGGCTGGTCGAAGCTCACCCGGACGTGGCTCTGGGCGGCGAGGTTGTAGACCTCGGTGGGCCGGATCTCCCGGATCAACCGGGCCAGACCGTTGCCGTCGGCCATGTCGCCATGGTGGAGCACCAGCGGCCGCCCCCCCTCCTGGATGTCGCGGGGGAGATGGTCGATTCGCTCGGGGGCGCAGGGGGTCGCCCGGGGGGGGGAGGGGGGGGGCGCCCCGCGGCCCCCCGGCCGGGCGGCGCCCGCCGCGGCGGCCCCGCGGGCGGCGCGCGGGGGGCGGGGGGTGCGGGGGGGGCGGCGGAGGCCGTGGACCTCGTAGCCCTTTTCGAGCAGCAGCTCGGCAAGGTACGAACCATC
>CAYRNG010000149.1:0-1939 GCA_964425395.1 uncultured Candidatus Kuenenia sp.
GTGCCGCCCGAGGTTGCTCCGGTTGTCGACGGGGCTCCGGCCGCTCCGGCCGCTCCGGCCGCTCCGGCCGCTCCGGCCGCTCCCGAGAGCACCTGAGCACAGCAAGCTTCTGCTTGCTTGATCCAGCGACCGGGCCTCCCGCAGGGGAGGCCCGGTTTTTTGTTGGTCTCATCCTGGCCGTTGCGCTGCGGCATCCCCAGGCCCGGGGATCCAAACCCAGGCCCGGGGATCCCACCGCCCTTACGGCTCCACCGGCGGTCGCCGGAGCCGGTCGAGCAGGCGGCCTCGCCGCGGGGGGGCCGCTTCGCCGGCCGCCTCGGCCGCCCGCCGCTCGGCCCGCCGCCGGGCCACTTCCTGGAGCACGTCGCCCACCAGATCGACAATCGCCTCGCCGTTGCCGGCTTGCTCGGGCGGCTGTGGCGGCCCCGGTGGCTGGGACCCCGGCGGCTGCGGCTGTGGCGGCTGCGGCTGCGGCTGCGGCGGCTGCGGCTGCGGCTGCGGCTGCGGCGGCTGGGCGACGAGCGGAGGAACGGGCTCTTGCCGCCGCGGCTCCGGACGGCGCTGGATTCCCCGCAGCCGATCGAGCAGTTCGACCGCCACCTGACCGGCCGTCTCCCGAATCGAGCCGTCGAACACGATCTCCGGGGCACCAAGCTGGCCGGCAACCCCCAGCGAGATCGTCTTGCCGGCCAGGGCCGCCAGCAGGGGGCGATCCTGGCGGAGATCCGCCGGAATCGGCAGCACGAGCTTGAGGTCGAGCGAGCGGTCGTCGAGGGCGACCGAGCCGCTGGAGTTCACATCGAGCCGCCGACCGGGGCCCGGCAGCGGCACGCCAAACTCGAGGCCCTCGTGCCAGACACGGCGGTCGGCCAGCCGGAACTTCACATGTGACTCATCGGCGATCCGAATCGCCGGCGGCTTCGGCAGACCGCCCGGCAGGGAGTTGAGCATGTTGTCCACCAGCGGCCCCGGCCCCACGACCACCTCGTGCATGGCCAGCACGCCAGCGAGCGTGCCGGCGGCCGGGTCGCCCACCGGCAGCCGCACCGTGTCGAGGGCCAACGAGAACCGGCCGCTCGTTCGGGTGGCGTCGGCCAGCACCGGGGCGATGTAGGCGAGCACGCCCCAGGCCACGGGCGGATCCATCCGGGCGTCGGCCAAAAGCTGCACCGGCTCGACGGTCCACTCGCTCCACTCGCCGCCAGCCGCCGGGGCGAGGCTGGCCCGGAGGCTGATCGGCTCGCTCTCCCAGGGCTCGATCGTCCAGGGGGCGGTGATCCGCACGAGGGCATCCTCGACATCCAGCCGCAGCCGCACCGCCGCCCGCTTCCGGCTCGGCGGCGTTTCGGCATCCCTGGCCGGCGGCGGGGGAAAGAGCTGCTCCAGATTCGTGCGGTGCTCCTTGTCGAAGGCCAGATCGACCTTCAGGCCATCGATCGCCAGGCGGCCCAGGTCGCCGGCCGAGAGGAGCATTGCGGCCAGCCCGTGGTTGCCCTCGATCCGGGCGATCGAGACCGGCGGCGGGCTGCCGTCCTCAGGCACAAGCGTGATGCCCTCGAGCACGATCGGCCCGGTCCAGCCCAGCCTGACCCGCTCGAACCGGACCGTGCCCTTCACGTCGGGAACCGCTGAGGCCACCAGTCGGCTGAGCCGCTCGGGCTGGGAGAGCCACCAGGGCAGGGCGGCAGCGCCCAAGAGCACGGCCGCCAGCCCGGTGGCGATGGTTGCTCGGACGGGTGCCGTGAACCAGCCGCGGTGGCCGGCAGCGGGGGGACGAGGAGTGGGGGGAGCCATCGGGGGCCTCCGAGGGGGCGGTCGGGAGAGCCGATTCTACGCCCGGCCCAACCCCCCTTGGGAGCAAGCCGTCCCGTGCTAGGATAACGATCGTTCGCGGGTGTAGCTCAGTTGGTAGAGCGCTAGCTTCCCAAGCTGGATGTCG
>CAYRNG010000150.1:0-3790 GCA_964425395.1 uncultured Candidatus Kuenenia sp.
TTTTTAACCCTGCGGGCAGCGCGGCGTGGCCGACCGGAACCGGCGGCATCGGAAACGCGTCGCCGACTGGCCGGCGGGATACAATCCCGCCGCTACGTGGGGCGGATTGGCGTGGCGGCGCCGTGCGGCGCGCCCGGCGGGCGTAGCGGCGAAACGTAGCCGCGTGGCGGGCGTAGCGGGCCGGACTGCGAGACGTAGCGGCGGGCGGCTTGACTGGCGTAGCCGGCGGGCGGTGGGCAGGCGTAAAATCGGGTTCGTTCACCTCTCTGGCGGAGCGTTGTGATGTCGTTGATTCAACTGCGGCGGGCTCTTGTGGCGGTGATCGTGGGGGGGCTCTCCGGGGCCGCGGCGGCCGCCGACCCGCCAGCCAGCAAGCCGTCGATGATCTCGGAGGCCAAACTTCCCGATGGCTATCCCGGGCCCGGCCCCGTCGGCGAGGTGATCGTCAAGGACTATCCCGCCCACCGGCTGGCCCGCACCAGCGGCGACGCGGCCGGCGGCGAGAACAAGATGTTCATGAAGCTATTCGGCCACATCAAGCGCAACAAGATCGCGATGACCGCCCCGGTCACGATGGACTGGTCGGGCGACCCGGCCGGGCGGAAGGGCCCGGAGTCGATGGCGTTTCTCTACGCCCAGCCCGACCTCGGGGCGGCCGGCCCCGACCCGGCCGACGATGCGGTGGTGGTGGAAGACATGCCGCCGGTCACGGTGGCCTCGGTGGGAGTTCGCGGCAGCTACGGCGAGAAGACCTTCCGCAAGGGCAACGACGCCCTCCGGGCCTGGCTCGACGAGCACCCCGAGTGGGCCGTCGCCGGGCCGCCCCGGATGCTGGCCTACAACAGCCCGTTCGTGCCCGGCTTCATGAAGTATGCCGAGGTGCAGGTGCCGCTGGCCCCCGCGACACCGCCGCCCGCCAAGTGAGCACGTCGGTCGGGCTGAGACCGGCAACGCGAAGGTCGCGGATCGCCAGGCCGCCGGCCCGCTTGGCAAGGCGACGGCCGGAGGCGTCGCAGACGAGTGGAGCGTGGGCGAAGGCGGGAGGCTCCCAGCCGAGGGCCTCGTAGAGGAGCAGTTGGCGGGCGGTGCTCGTGAGCAGGTCGGCCCCGCGGACCACCTCGGCGATCTCCATCGCGTGGTCGTCGGCCACCACGGCCAGTTCGTAGGCGGCCAGATCGTCCCGCCGCCAGACGACGAAGTCGCCGAAATCGACGCCGGCCGTGCGGTGAACGGTGCCGCAGAGCTCGTCGTGAAACTCGATCACCCGGCCGTCGGGCACCCGAAACCGCCAGGCCACGCTCCCCGGCTCGGCCGCCCGTTCGCGGCAGGCCGGCCGGAGCGCGGGCGGGAAGATCGGCTCGGCGAGGAAAGGGGACTGTCCCCCTTCCCGCCCAGGGGACTGTCCCCTTTCCTGTCCCCTTTCCTGACCAGGGGACTGTCCCCCTTCCCCTGGCTCGCCCTCCCGGGCCTCGTGCGGGGCCGAGGCGGCTTCCTCGACGTCGCGGCGGGAGTGGGGGCTCGGGTAGATCAGGCCGGTCGCCTCGAGCCGCCGCCAGATCTCGAGATACCAGGCGGTGCGTTGGCTCTGCACGTAGGGCCCGCGGGGGCCGCCCAGATCGGGGCCCTCGGTCCAGGCGAGGCCCAGCCAGCGAAGATCTTCCAGGGCGGCTGCCGCATACTCCGGCCGGCAGCGGGGGCCGTCGAGATCCTCGATCCGCATCACGAGCCCGGCCGTGCCGGCCCGGGCGGCGGCGAGGGCGAAGGTCTGGGCGTGGCCCACGTGGAGCAAGCCGGTCGGCGTGGGGGCAAGGCGGCCCCGGCGGCCGGCGGACGGGAGCGAGCTCTCGCGAGTCACTGAAAGTCGAACACGGCGGTCTCGATGACCCGGGCAGGCCGCTTGCCGCTGTGCACAATTTCCCAAATCCGTTCAACGGTCTGCGGGGTGAAAAACTGCTCACCTGTCAGGCTCGAAACTCGTGACGGCACATTTTCAATCACGACGAACCGGTCGCTGAGATCAAGGGAATAACGAACCCGCCGCTCGACAAACTCCTCAGTCTGCGATGTTGGCACATCAGTCGCCATCGGAACCTCCCATCGCTCATTGCCTCCGGAAACGGTTGTCTCGCCAGCGCGCAGGATCGGGCTCGTAGGCGGTCACGATCTTCAGCCGAGTCCGTGCCTCATCGCTGCAGTGCACATGCAGAATTCTACCGCCGGCAGTCCGGCCGAGCACCAGGCACGATGGCCCGTATTTGTCGCTCGGGTAGGTTTCAATGACCTCGCCCCCGAGAAGACATTCACGGATGTCCCCGATGGGTATTGATCGCAGCAGTGGACGGCGAGACTGGCTCACATCAGCCACCACTCGCCGGTGGTGATCACGTAGGCCGCCAGGGCGAGGTTGGTGGCGGCGTGGCAGAGGATGCAGTCGATCGGCTGGCGGGTGGCTCGGGCGATCAGGGAGACCGCGGCAAACCAGGCGAGCGCGGCCAGGGCCTCGCCGGGATGGCTGGCCACGGCGTAGATCCCGCAGGCGGCGGCCGCGGCGGCGGTGAGCGTGCCGAAGGGCACCCGCCAGAACGCTTCATCGATCACATACCGCATGAGAAAGCCCCGCAAAAACACCTCCTCCACGATCGGCACGATCGCCACCATGCCGGCCAGCCGGATCGCGAAGAAGGCCCAGGCCCGGGAGGCGTCGCCGCCGAGGGTCTCGGGCAGGAAGGGGTTGAAGCCGCTCCGCTCGCCGGCCGCGAGGCTCCAGCCGGTGGCGGCCTGGAGCTTGGCCAGGCCCACCCACACCACGACCAGCCCCAGGCCCACCAGCGGCGGCCACCAGCTTGGCCGGCCCAGCCAGGGGCCGAGGGCGGGCCAGAGCCAGGCCAGCAGCAGGGCTGTGGCGGCCACCCGCAGGCAGTAGATCAGGGGGTAGGCGTCGTAGGGCATGCCGAGAAACCCGAGCAGGCCGCCGGAGGGCGTCGGCTCCAGGGCCCCGATCACCAGAAACAAAAGCAGCGGGGCCACGCAGGCCAGCCACGGGTCGGCCGGCCCGTGGTCGGGGGGCGGAGTGCCGGCGGCGGGGCCGGCGGGGCTCGTGCCCCTGGTCTTGTTCGAGCCGCTTGACACGCTGTTCATGGTGAGAAAGCCCCCGGCGCAACTTTCCGGCTGTCCCGTTCCCGCGGCGGGGAGTATATTCCGACTGGCCCGCCAGATTCGATTCCTTCCTCCCTGGCGGAGGCCCCCCGCCCCGTATCCCCCTCAGGTGTTCGTGCATCTTATGGATCTCAGCAAGCTTCGCAACATGGGCATTTCGGCCCACATCGACTCCGGCAAGACCACCCTCTCCGAGCGGATCCTCTACTACGCGGGCCGCATCCACCGGATCCAGGAAGTCAAGGGCGACGGCGACGGCGCGACCATGGACTACATGGACCTCGAGCGGGAGCGGGGCATCACGATCACCTCCGCCGCCACGAGCGTCCGCTGGGGCGACTGCGACATCAACCTGATCGACACCCCCGGCCACGTCGACTTCACCGTCGAAGTGGAGCGGAGCCTGCGGGTGCTCGACGGGGCGATCCTCGTGCTCTGCAGCGTCGGCGGCGTGCAGAGCCAGTCGATGACGGTCGATCGCCAGATGCAGCGCTACAAGGTGCCCCGGCTGGCGTTCGTCAACAAGATGGACCGCACCGGGGCCAACTTCGACCGCGTCGTGGGCCAGCTGAAGGACAAGCTTGGCTGCCACGCGATCCGGATGCAGATCCCGATCGGCAAGGAAGACAAGCTC
>CAYRNG010000151.1:0-6889 GCA_964425395.1 uncultured Candidatus Kuenenia sp.
GGGTGCGGCGGCGTCCATGCGGCCCAGTGTAAGCCACGCCCGGCGGACCTCAGGAGCGAGCTCACGCGTGGGTCGGGGGGCCGCCACGTAGCGGCGGGATTGTATCCCGCCGGCCAGTTGGCGACGCCCGTCCGATATCACCCGTTCCGGCCGGCAGCTTCGCGCTGTCCGCGGGAAATAATCCCGCGGCTACGACTCAGGGCTCCGCTGCCCGCTTGACATGGTCACCCCCCTCTCCATTTCATCCCACCGTGTACGATCGTTTTGTCTCGGAAGCATTTCCACCCGATGCGCATCATCCCCGTCACGTCCGCCCCCCTGGCTCCGGCCGCCGAGGCCGAGATCGTGCTCCTGCCCGGCCGGGCGGCCTACCTGCCAGCCACCGGCACGCTTTTGGTGGCCGATCTCCACCTCGGCAAGGCGGCCACCTTTCGCAGCCAGGGGATCCCGGTGCCCGAGGGCTCGGCCCAGAAGGACCTCGCCCGGCTGGCCCTGCTCGTGGCGGCCACCCGGGCCCGCCGGCTGCTCGTGCTCGGCGACCTGTTTCATGCCAGAAGCGGCTGCACCGGCAACGTGTTCGCGGAATTCACGGCGGCCCGCGGCCGGTTCGCCACCACCGAGGTGCTGCTCGTGGCGGGCAACCACGACCGCGCGGTCGGCCGGCTGCCCGCCGGCCTCGGGATCGACGCAGTGCTGCGGACGCACGACGAGCCGCCGTTTCACTTCGTCCACGAGCCGGGCACGCCCCTGCCCGAGCCCGACCGCGACGAGCCGTTCACGATCGCCGGCCACCTCCATCCGGTGATCCCGCTCGCCTCACCGTCGGGCGACCGGCTCACCGACCGCTGCTTCTTGGCCGAGCCGGGGCTGCTCGTGATGCCGGCCTTCGGCTCGTTCACGGGCGGCCACCGAGTGACGCCAACCGATCGGGCCCGCGTCTGGCTCGCCCGCGACGACGGCGTGGCCGACGTCACGTCGCTGGTCCACGCCCGGCGCGGCTGAAGCCGATCGGCAGCCGCCGGCTGTCACGACCACGGACAGAGCAACGGGATCAGCGACCGGCCCAGGCGGCGATACCGGATGAATTGTCGGTCGAGCGTGAGGACGCGACTGTCCCGCTGGAGCTCCGACAGCCTCACAAGGCAGGCATCGGCGAGCGACATCGGGGCATCGGAGTACTTGTCGAGCAGCGCCGAGAGGGCTCTCGCCTCCTGCTCGACGGCCAGGCCGACGCGGATGTGGCCCGCTGCAACGGCAGCCAGCAGTCTGCCGGGATCGCCTCCCTCGCGGGCATACAGAAAGCAGGCCTCGGTCAGGACAGGCTCGCACGTCACCAGGGGGGGCGAGAGCGTAGCGAACATCTCCACGGCCCAGCGATGCCAGCGGTCGCCCCGACACAGCCAGGCCACGAGCGGCCCGGTGTCGAGCAGCACGGCCTCCTTCATCGGCCCAGGCCGTCGAGATGCCGCGGGTTGACCGACAGGTCGCGTGGCCCGTCGATCGTGCCGGCCAGATCGGCGAGCAGATCGGCCATGGTGGGCTGTCCGGGGCTCTGCCGGCGGTGCTCCAGGGCCTCGCGAATGATCTCCGACCGGGAGCGTCGTTGGGCGGCCGATTCACGATCCAGCCAGCGGGCGAGCGGCTCCGGAAGTTTGACGCTGATCGACTTCATGACGGCATGGTATCACCACGATGCCACAGCGGCAATACCGACCCTGGCAGCGGAGCCGGCATTACGCTCGGTGGTTGGCGGCCCGGAAGCCGATCGGCAGCCGCTCGAGCAGGTCGCGGGCGGTGAGCGAGATCTCGCCCAACTCGGCGGCGGCGGCGTCGCCAGCGGCGCCGTGCACCCAGGCGGCCAGCCGGGCCGCGGCAAAGGGCTCGAGGCCCTGGGCCACGAGGGCCGCCACGACCCCGGTCAAGACGTCGCCGGTGCCCGCCGTCGCCATGCCAGGATTGCCCGTCTCGTTGACCGCCTCCCGGCCGCCGCCGACCACGAGCGTGCCGGCTCCCTTGAGCACCACCACCGCGGCCGTGGCGGCGGCAAACTCCCGGGCCAGCCCGGCGAGGCACGCGCGGTCACGGCTCTCGGGTCCGGCGGAATCGCGGCCGGCGAGCCTGAGCATCTCGCCGGCGTGCGGGGTCACGATCCGCGGCCCCCCCGGGGCGGCCTGCTCGGCGGCCGGGAGCCGGCCGAGGGCCCAGAGGGCGTCGGCATCGAACACGATCGGCCCGGCCGACTCCCGCCAGAGGCGGGCCACGAGTTCGACCACGTCGTCCGAGCGGCCGATGCCGGGGCCGACCGCGGCGGCCGTCGCGGCCGCGAGCCGGGCGGTGATCTGAGCGCCGGCCGCCGCCGCGAAAGCGCCCGTGCCGCCCGCTGCCAGGCCGCAGGTCATCACGCAGGGATCGAAGCCCGCCGCCACGATCGCCACCGGCTCGGGCACGAGCAGTTCGACGAGCCCCGCCCCGCTCTTGAGTGCCGCCATCGCCGAGAGGGCCGGTGCCCCCGCCATCCCAGTGCTGCCCCCCACTACCACGACCCGCCCGAAATCCCGCTTGCTCGCCGCCGCGGGCCGGGAGGGAAGCGGCGGCAGGTCGGCGGGGGGGATCGGAGCAGCTCGGGTCATGGCTCGATCAGAACCTGGGCCCATTCAAGATTTCCGGAGGGTGGAGGGGTAGCCCGTGACAATCGAGCGGCGGAGGAAACCGAGCTGACCGTGCCGAGAATCGGCCCGGAAGCCGCCTGTCGAAGGCCTCAGGATACCACGCTGCCTTGACCGGCACGTCCCGCGGCCGCTACCCTCCCTGCCGAGTTCCCAACCGGTTTTTCGGCCGCCCCGCGGCCGCTCAGGAGACGCTCCAGCCCCATGTGTGCCGCCCAGACCCGAGCCGACATCTTCGACGTGAAGAAGGTCCGCCAGCTCATTGAACTGATGAAGGAGCACGACCTGTCGGAGCTCGACCTCCGCCAGGCCGACAACCGGGTCCGGATCCGGCGGGGCGGCGAACTTGTCACCGCCACGGGGCCGGCCTTCGTGGCGGCCCCCGCTGCCGCTCCCCCGGGCCCCGTCCCTGCCGCCGCCGTCGCGGCCGCACCGGCGGCCGATTCCCGGATGCTCGTCATCAAGAGCCCGATGGTGGGCACCTTCTACCAGGCCTCCGGGCCGGATTCTCCGGCGTTCGTCAAGGTGGGCGACCGGATCGGGCCGGAAAAGACCGTCTGCATCATCGAGGCGATGAAGGTCTTCAACGAGATCCCGGCCGGCGTCTCCGGGCAGGTGGTCGCGATCCTGGTGGAGAACGGCGCGGCGGTCGAGTTCGGCCAGCCGCTCATCAAGGTCGATCCCGAAGCCTGAGCCGGCGGCCCGCCAGCACCCAGCCGGCCCGGCGCGGAGACCGGGCCCAGACCGGTTTCCCCGAGCGAGCCTCTCCATGTTCAACCGGATTCTGATCGCCAACCGCGGTGAAATCGCCCTCCGGGTGATCCGAGCCTGCCGGGAGCTGGGGGTCGAGACGGTGGCCATCTATAGCGAGGCCGACCGCGACGCCCCCTATCTCGAGCTGGCCGACGAGGCCGTCTGCGTGGGGCCGGCCAAGGCGGCCGACAGCTATCTCCGCATCGACCGGGTGATCAGCGCCGCCGAGATCGGCAACGTCCAGGCCATCCACCCGGGCTACGGCTTCCTCTCGGAAAACGCCCACTTCGCCGAGGTCTGCCGGTCGTGCGACATCGGCTTCATCGGGCCCACCCCAGAGGCGATGGAGATGGTAGGCGACAAAAACTCGGCCCGGGCTCTGGCCCGGCGGGCGGGCGTGCCCACCGTGCCCGGCAGTGACGGGATCATCGGCAGCGAGCAGGAGGCGGTGAAGGTGGCCCGGGAGATCGGCTTTCCGGTGCTCCTCAAGGCGACCGCCGGCGGCGGCGGCAAGGGGATGCGGGTGGCCGCCAACGACCTCGCCCTGGCCAGCGCCTGGCAGCAGGCCTCGGCCGAGGCTCTGGCCGCCTTCGGCAATCCCGGCATCTACCTCGAGAAATACATCGAGCGGCCGCGGCACGTCGAGATCCAGATCCTCGGCGACACCCACGGGCAGGTCTTCCACCTCTGGGAGCGCGACTGCTCCACCCAGCGGCGGCACCAGAAGCTGATCGAGGAGAGCCCCTCGCCGCGGCTGCCCCAGGCCACCCGCGAGGCGATGGCCGCCGCGGCCGTGCGGCTGGCCAAGGAGGCGGGCTACTTCTCGGCCGGCACGATCGAGTTCATCGTCGACCAGGAAGACAACTTCTACTTCATCGAGGTCAATGCCCGGATCCAGGTGGAGCACCCGGTCAGCGAGATGGTGACCGGGATCGACCTCGTGAAGTCCCAGATCCGGGTGGCCGCCGGCGAGAAGCTCGACCTTCGCCAGGAGGAGATCGTGCCCCGCGGCCACGCCATCGAGTGCCGGATCAACGCCGAGGATCCGGCCCACAACTTCCGGCCCAACCCGGGCCGGATCGAGCGGATCATCGCCCCCGGCGGCTTCGGCGTCCGCTGGGATTCCCACGCCACGACCGGTTACGTCGTCCCCCCCCACTACGACTCGCTGGTAGGCAAACTGATCGTCCATCAGCCCACCCGCCAGGAGGCGATCGCCACCTTGATCCGGGCCCTCAAGGAGCTCCGCATCAAGGGCATCGCCACCACCGTGCCCCTGCACCTCGAACTGCTCGCCCACACCGCCTTCCACGAGGCCACGATCGACACCACGTTCGTGGAACGGATGCTGGCTGGCTGACCTCCGGAGATTCTGCCCCCTATGACCGAGTCGCTCGCCCGCCCGCCCCAGCCGGCCCACCACTTCCGCCGCGTGGCGATCCTGTTCGCCGGCGGCCCGGCCCCGGGGGCCAACGCGGTGATCTCCACGGCGGCCACGTCATTCATGCGGCAGGGCACCGAAGTGATCGGCATGAAGCATGGCTACTCGTCGCTGGCCGACTTCTCTCCGGCCCAGCCGCTGGTGGCCGGCCGCGACTACATCCGGATCACCCCGGAGTTCTTGAAGCGGACCCGCAGCGGCCAGGGCATCATGCTGGGCACCGCCCGTACCAACCCCGGCAAGCACGTCTCCTCCCCAACCCACTTCGACGATCCCGAGCGGGTCCGTCCCCTGGCCAATGCCTACGCTGGCCTCCGCAGCCTGGGGGTGGAGGCCCTGATCTCGATCGGCGGCGACGACACGCTCAAGACCGCTAACAAGATCAAGCTCTTCCAGGACCGGCTCCCGGCCGATGCCCCCCGGATCCCGGTGGTCCACCTGCCCAAGACGATCGACAACGACTACATGGGGATCGACTTCACGTTCGGCTACTTCACCGCAGTGGACACCCTCGGCAGCGAGATCCGCAACCTCCTCTACGACGCGGAGGCCAGCCGGGGCTACTTCCTCTGCGAGACGATGGGCCGCAGCGCCGGCTGGCTCTCCTACGGGGCCGCGATCGCCGGCGAGGCGAGCCTCGTGATCAGCGTCGAGGACATCCACGGCAAGTACCGCGGCGAGGAGACGGTGACCGCCTCCGACGGCACGACTCGGATCAAGCCGGTGATGAACATCGACCTGGTCGTGGACCGGATCGTGAAGACGATGCGGGTTCGGGAGGAACAGGAGGGCAAGCAGTATGGGGTGATCGTCTTGGCCGAGGGGCTGGCCGAGTATCTGCCGGCGGAGAGCCTGGCGGGCATCCCCCGCGACGACCATGGCCACATCTCGATCTCCCACGTCCAACTCGGCAAGATGTTCGCCCGGCTCGTGGCCGAGGAGTTCAAGAAGCAGACGGGCCGGAGCCGCAAGGTGGTGGGCCTCCAGCTCGGCTACGAGTCGCGGTGCGCCAAGCCCCACGCCTTCGACGTCATGCTCGGCAGCCAGCTGGGCGTGGGGGCCTACCGGGCCCTGGCCGAGCGGGGCCTGAACGGCGTGATGGTGAGCGTCTCGGGGCAGCTCGACTTGAACTACGTGCCCTTCGAGGAGCTCGTGAACCCGGAGACGCTCGTCACCGTGGTGCGGTACGTCGAGCGGGGCTGCGACTTCCATCGCCTGGCGGGGTTCCTCGAGACCTACGTCAACGAGTGACGTGGCCGGCGTCAGGCCTGCCCGGGGACTGTCCCCGCTTCGGGGACTGTCCCCTTTCCTGCACCCGCGTCAGGCCTGCGTGAGCGTGCCCTTGGTGCTCGGGATGCCGGGCTGGCGGGGGTCGGGCTCGACCGCCATCCGGAGTGAGCGGGCCAGGCCCTTGTAGACCGCCTCGGCGATGTGGTGGCCGTTGCGGCCGTGATGGAGCACGGCGTGCACGTTGGCCCCCGCGGTGGCCGCGAAGCTCTCCCAGAAGACCTCCACGAGTTGGGCGTCGAAGCTGCCGATCGTGGGCACCGGAAAGTCCACGGCCAGCACGCAGGCGGCCCGGCCGCCGAGATCGACCGCGGCGGTCACGAGCGCCTCGTCCATTGGGAGCACGCAGTGGCCGTAGCGGCGGATGCCCCGCCGGTCGCCGAGCGCCTCGGCCAGGGCGAAGCCCAGGGCCCGGCCGACGTCCTCCACCGTGTGGTGGCCGTCCACGTGGGTGTCGCCGGTGCAGGCGATCGAGAGGTCAAACAGCGCATGCCCGGCCAGAAGCGTAAGCATGTGGTCGAAGAAGCCGACGCCGGTGGCGATCTCGGCCCGGCCGGTGCCGTCGAGGTCGAGGGTCAGGCGGATGTCGGTCTCGGTGGTCGTGCGGGTGACGGTGGCGGCGCGGGGCATGATGGGGGCGGCACGGGGCCGGGCTAGGGCTCGAGGGTCTGGAGGAGTGCCAGGAAGGCATCGATCTCGGCGTCGGTGCCGACGGTGATCCGGAGGCCGTCGCCCCAGCCGG
>CAYRNG010000152.1:0-4049 GCA_964425395.1 uncultured Candidatus Kuenenia sp.
CGCCCCCAACAGCGAGTCGTCGCGGTTGTCCCGCCGCCGGCTCACGAGGTGGGGCCAGAAGGTGCGAATGCCGGTCCAGTCGGGCAGGTGCCGCAGCCAAGCGTTGCGGGCGAAGAGCTTTTTCTTGTGGATCTTGCCGGCCATCGTGGCCCGGTTCACGCCGTGCCGCCGGAAGAAGGCCACCGCCCCGCCGATCTCGGCCACACCCACCTCGCCGGCCACGTCGGCCAAGGGCTCGAGCGCCGCATCGGCGTGGCCGCGGATCGCCAGGATCGCGGTCCGACCGCCGGCCCGGCGGATCGCCTCGGCGACGACGACGGGATAGCGGCCCCAGCCGGCCAGGATGCCGATCGTCTCGCCGGCGAGGCTCGGGGGCGCGGAGTGCGGGCAGGAAAGTTCCATGAGCAGGAGCGGTCAGGCGGCGTCGGCGGCTCGCTCGGGGCCGGCGGCGGCCCGCTCCAGGGCCTCGATCCGGGCGGCGAGCGTCTTGAGTTCCTTCCGCATCTCGGGCAGCTTCGAGATCGTGGCCAGCTGAAGCTTGCGGTCGCGGAGGTCGATGGCCGGCTCGCCGAGGACGGTCTTGCCCGGCTCGATGTCGCAGGAGACGCCCGAGCGGGCGCCGAGCACGGCCTTGTCGCCGATGTGCACGTGGTCCCGCACGCCCACCTGGCCGGCCATCACCACCCAGTCGCCGGTCGAGGTGCTGCCCGCCACGCCCACCTGCGAGCAGATCATGTTGTGCCGGCCGAGCCGGCAGTTGTGGGCGATCATCACGAGGTTGTCGAGCTTCGTGCCCGAGCCGATCACGGTCGGCCCGTAGGTGCCGCGGTCGATCGTGGTGCCGGCCCCCACCTCGACGTCGGCGCCGAGTTCGACCCAGCCGAGCTGGGCCGAGATCTGGTAGCGGCCGTCGGTCACCTTGTAGCCGAAGCCATGGGCCCCGAGCACGGCATTGGCATGGATCGTGCACCGCTCGCCCACGACCGTGTTCTCATAGAGGACGGCGTTGGGGAAAATCGTGGTGCCGGCCCCGATGCGGCAGCCGGCCGCCAGCCGGCCGCCTGAGTGGATCGTGACGCCGGGCCCGAGCTCGCAGTCGGGCCCGACCGTGGCGAAGGGATGGATCTCGACATCGGCGCCGAGCCGGGCCGAGGGATCGACGGCCGCCTGGGGGCTCACGCCGGTGCCGGGGGCGGCCCGGGGAGGCCGGAAGCGGAGGATCACGGCGGTGAAGGCGGCGTGGACGTCGGCCACCTCGATCGTGGGCCGGTCGAGCGGCCCGGAGCCGGCCGGCACGATCGCGGCCGCGGCGGCCGACTTCGCCAGCAGGTGAAGCTTGTCGGGCGAATCGACGAGCGTGATGTCGGTGGCGGTGGCTGTCTCGAGCGTGGCGGCGCCGGCGAGCGGCAGGGCCGCCTCGCCCGCCACGAGCGTGCCGCCGAGCGAGCCTGCAAGTTCTCCGAGCGTGATCGCCATCGCCAAAGCCTCCCTGGGAACCGCCGGCGGCCGGCCCGGCGGGGCGGGGAGACTAGGGAACAGGCCTCCCGACGGCAAGCCGAGATCGCGGCGAGAAGAGACGTCCTCGCGTCGCTGCGGAGGCTCGAGACCGCCGGCCGGTTGCCCTCGGTTCCGAATCGGTACCATAATGGAATCATGGCCAACATCACGCTCAAAGACGTGCCGGACGACCTCCATGAGCGGCTGCGGGCGGCTGCGGAGGCCAGCGGCCGCAGCCTCAACAAGCTGATCCTGACGACCCTCGAGCGGTCGCTTGGCCCGCGGCGGATCGACCGCCTGGACCTTATCGAGCGAATCCAAAACCGCCGGGCGACGATGGATCGTGTCCTCGACGATGCGCTCCTCGAGGAGGCAATTCGCGAGGGGCGGGAGTGATCGTCGTCGATACCAACGTGATCGCCTACCTGCTGATCGCAGGCGACCGCTCCGCGGCGGCCGACCGCCTCTGGCAAGCCGATCGCGACTGGGTCGCTCCCCGGCTCTGGCTCGACGAGTTTCTCAACGTCCTGGCCACGTCCGAGCGGCACGGGCGGCTCGACTCACGGCTGGCCGCCGGGCTGCTCGACGACGCCATCGACCTGATGCTCGATGGCACCTTCGAGGTCCGCCCCGAACGGGTGCTCGCCGTGGCCAGGCGGACCGGCTGCAGCGGCTACGACAGCCAGTACATCGCCCTGGCGGAGGACCTCGGCGTGCCGCTGTATACCTGGGACCGCCAGATCCTCGACCGCTGTCCCACGCTCGCCGTCGCGCCGGCCTAACGTCAGCAAGACCGCTGCCGGGGCGATGCCGTGAAGGCAGTCAGCGGAAGTTCGGCAGCGGCCGGCCGCGGGCCTTCGCGTGGGCCTCGACCGCCGCGTCAAACCGCTCGACGAGCTGCCGGCGGGCGGCCTCGGCCTGCTCGTCGACGGCGGGCTTGGGCGGCTCGGGCTCGCCCCGGCGGCGGCGGTCGCGGGGCATGGAGGCCTCTGCCCCAGGCCTGGCGCGGGGGTTCATCGCCACGAGCAGGTCGTGGTAGGCCACCATCCGGGCGATGTGGCCGTCAAGCAGGCTCGGCCGGTCGGGCGGGGCAGCCTGAAAATAGGCGTCGATCGCCTCCTGCTTGACCCGCTTCCACTCCGCGCCGGCCGCCCGGTAGGCGGACCGGACTTCATCGCGGCTCATCCGATCGACGGTGCGAATCACCCGGTCCACGTCGGCCCGCCGGGGGGGGCCACCGGCTGCCAAGAGCTCTTTTTGCATGGCCGTCACCGCCGCCAGCTTGTCCTCCCGAGGCCAGAGCAGCCAGATCGCGGCGGCCAGGCCTGCGAGCACCGCGAGCACGGCGACCACCAGCCAGAGGCGAATGCCGGGCTGGGCGGCTGGGTCGGGAAGCGGGCGACGAGGGGCTGGCATGACGGCTTCCCGGGTGGCGGGTCAGGTGCCCTCGCCGTCGTCGTCGATCACGGCCGTCGGATCCATGCCATCGCCGATCAGGGCGTAGCGGAGGAGGATCTCCCGGTCGGTGTCGATCGAGATCGGCTCGACATGGGCGTCGAGAAACACAAACTGCACGATCCCCTGGTGGTGGCTGCCGAACTTGCGGGCGCTGCGGTCGTCGGCAGCGGCGGCCAGGCCCCGGTAGACGTCGCGGAACAGCACGTCGGGGGTGTCGGCCGGAAAGAAGGCCGTGTCGCCCTGCCAGCGGTGGGCCATGTCACCCCAGGTAGGATCCGCCGGGGGAATGTGCCGCTCGCCGACGGCGAAGGTCTTGCTCAGCCCGTCGGTCACGTGGGCCGCCTTGACCTTCGAGAAGGTGAAGATCGGGCCGGCTTTCTTGCCGTCCGGCAGCCCGTCCTCCGAGGAGTACATGAAGTAGCTGCCGGCATTGGCGGCATAGTCGCCGCCGGCCGCCGCGGCCAAGACCGGGGGCCGGCGGTTGTTGTTGTCGAAGTTACGGTCGGCGGCGGGGCCGCGGCGGCTGGGGCAGTAGTAGCCTGCTACCGGCGACCGCATCGCCTTGGCGTTGCGGTCGTCGAACACCGGGGCGTCGGGCACCCAGGCGTCGAAGAGCGGCTGCTCTTCGAGGTAGGGCAAGAGCCGGAAGGTCCAGCCATAGGCATCGGGATCCCGGGAGATCCTCCCGTTCGGAAAGACCTTGCGGACACTCTCGTAATTCATGATCGCCAGGCCGAGCTGGCGGAGGTTGTTGGCACACTGCGAGCGGCGGCCGGCCTCGCGGGCTCCCTGCACCGCCGGCAGAAGGAGGCCGATGAGCGTGGCGATGATCGCGATCACGATCAAAAGTTCGACGAGCGTAAACGCGGTCCGCCGCATTGGCCTGAACCCTTGACCTCGGAGGGCCGACTCCGCCCAAGAAAACGAACTATACCACCGCAGCGGCCTCCGGGCCACGCAGCCGGCATCACCCCCTCACCCGAAGGGACGGCTTTAATCCAGGCACCAGTGCTGGGCCCGTCAGGCACAAGCCCAGCACTACCCCGGCCTGGTCTTGAGGCTGGCGAGGCCGCCGTCTACCCCGAGCACCTGCC
>CAYRNG010000153.1:0-9994 GCA_964425395.1 uncultured Candidatus Kuenenia sp.
GCCGCCCCAGGAAGGCGTCGAGCACCTCTTGGCCGAGATCGCCGCCGGCTGCCCCGAGGCCGAGGTGGTGATCACCGACTGGCGGTACTTCAAGCTCCGGCATCCCGACCCGCTCTGGCTGCCGCCGGCTTCGCCCCAGACTGCCGAGGCGGCCGCGGCACCGCCAGCCACGTCAACACCAGTCGCACCCCCGCCAGCCACCGGCATCCGCCGGCACGTGCTTCGGCTTACCGCAACGACTCGGCCGCCGGCCGCGGCCACGATCCCGGGGCCGGTGCTCGTGGTCGGCCGGGGCAGTGATGCCGAGGCTGTCGCGGCCCACCTGACGGGGCTCGGCCTCGAGGTCGATCGCCTCACCACCGATGGCCACACAGCCGATGCCATCGCCGCCCTCGACGGGCTGCTCGCCGCCGGCCGGGCCCGGAGCCTGCTCTTGCTCACCGCCCGGGAGGTCGAGGCTTTCGACATCACGCGGCCGACCGCCTGGGCCGCCCGCCGGGCCGCGGGCGTCGTCGCGCCATTCCAGATCGTCCAGCGGTGGTTCGCCCACCACGCCCGGCAGAAGCAGCCCGCCAGGCTCGCCGCGGCGGTGGCCCTGGGGGGCGATTTTGGAATCTCAGGCCAGCCGCGGGCCCCCGAAGGCGCGGCCCTCGCCGGCCTGCTCAAGGCCGTGCGAATCGAGGCGGCCGCGCGGGGCTGGCACACGCTGGGCGTCTGCGTCGTCGATGCGGCCCCGGCCCTGCCTCCGCACCACCTGGCCCGCGAACTTGTCGCCGAGACGGCAGCCGCCGGCGCGGCCGACACTGGCGGAGGTTCAGCCGGCGACATCGAGGTGGCCTTCGACGCCCTCGGCCGCCGGCACCGCGTCGAGGTGGTGGCGGCCGACGCCCCACCCGCGAGCGTGCCGCCGCCCCGGGCCGGCGCGGCCTGGGTGGCCATCGGCGGGGCCCGCGGGATCACCGCCCGGATGGCCCTCCATCTCGCCCGCCGGTTCGGCGTGCGGATGCACCTCGTCGGCACAAGCCCGCTCGCGGACCTACCGGCCGAGTGGCGGTCGCTCGACGCGGCCGGCCGGTCGCGGCTCAAGCAGGAGATCGCCGCGGCGGCCGTCGCAGCCGGCGAATCACCGGCCGCCCGCTGGCTGCCGATCGAGCGGGCCCTCGAGATCGACGCCACGCTCGCGGCCTTCGCCGCCGCCGGCCTGCCGGTCACCTACCACGCCTGCGACGCCTCCGACCCGGCTGGCCTGCGGGCCGTGCTCGAGCAGGTCCGCGCGGCCGACGGCCCGATCGAGGGCGTGCTCCAGGGTGCCGGGGCTTTCGAGCGGTCGCGGCTCGAGGCCAAGTCTGCCGCCAATCTGGAGCGGCTTCTTCAGGCCAAGCTCGATGCCACCCATGCCCTCGTGACCCACACCCAGCAGGATCCGCTCCGGTTCTTCGTGGCCCTCGGCTCGGTGGCGGGCCGGTTCGGCACCAACGGCAACGCCGACTACGCGCTTGCCTCCGACATGCAGTGCGGCCTGATGGGCTGGCTGAAGTCGGTGCGGCCCGAGGTGCATGCCGTGGGCTTTCACTGGCATCCCTGGGACGAGACCGGGATGATGATGCGGTCGGCGAGCTTCGCTTCCCGGGAGATCATGAAGCTCGCCCTCTTGCCGCCGGCCGAGGGCGTCGGGCACCTCGAGCGGGAACTGCTCGCCGGCACGCCCGAGACGCAGGTGGTGATCACCGACGAGGGCTACCGGGCCTGGCTCGCCCAGACGGTGCGGGGAGCCGCCCGGCCGGGGGAACCTGCCGTCGCGCCGGCCGCCCCCGCGGCTCCGGCCCCCGCCAGCCCGCCGCCGCCGCGCCGGCCGCTGGTCGATGCGATCCTGGAGCACGAGCCGGGCCGGCGGATCGTGACGGAATCCCGGCTCGACCCCCGGGCCGAGCCGTTCCTGGTGGAACACCGGTTCCGCGGCCGTCCGCTGCTGCCCTTCGTGATCGCGCTCGAGATGCTCGCCGAGGCGGCCGCCACGCTCGAGCCCGGCCGCGTGGTCGCGGGCTTCGACGAGGTGGAGATCGTCTCGGGGCTGAAGTTCGTCCACGATCAGCCGCTGCCGGTGCGGGTCCGGGCCAGCCAAGACGGCGCTTGCGTCACGGCCGAACTCGTCAGTGACTTCGTCAATCGGCAGGGCCGCGTGCTCACGGCCGACCGCGTGCATGTCCGCGGGCGGGTCGTGTTCGCCGACTCGGCAGGGCCGGCCCTGCCCGCCGGGCCGATCGATCCACCCGGCGGGTGGTGGGATGTGGGCTACCCGGAGGCCCGCGAGGAGATCATCTACCACGGCCCGATCTTCCGGCGGATCACCGGGGCCCGCCTGATCGACGAGATCGGCTGGATGCAGATGACCGCCGAGTCGCTTGACCCACTCGCCGGCCCCCGCCAATCCGCGGGCTGGATCCTCTCGCCGGCGATCCTCGACGCCTGCTTCTTCGGCTGCGGGCTGCACGTCTGGCTCGAGACCCAGGGCGTCGTCGCCATCCCCAACGGCGTCCGCCGGCTGCGGTTCGGCCGCCTGCCGGAGCCGGGTGAGATCTGCGTCCAGCGGGTGAGCCGCGTCTCCCGCTCGGAGGATCGCGCCGTGTTCGACTTCGTGCTGGCCGGGGCCGACGGCCGCGTGATCCTCGCGGCCGAGGGCTTCGAGGCGGCGGTGCTCGCGGGGATGACCACCTCATGATGGCTGCGGTCCCTTCACCGCCGCTGCCCACGCTCCGCGGCGTCGCCGCGGGCACGCGGCGGGTTCGTCGCTGGGACATGCCGCCTGCCTGGCTCGCCCCCCGCGAGCAGGCCCGCGCTGCAGGAATCCGTGATCCCCGCGGGCGAGACGCCTGGCTGACGGCCCGCCTGGCGGCCAAGCGACTCGTCGCCGCGAGGCTGCCCGATCCGCCCGCCGGGCTCGAGGCCCAGACGCGGGGTCCGCGGCTAGAGGCGATCGAGATTCGCTCCCGTGATGAGGCAGGCCGTGGCTTCCGGCCGCGGGTGGAGATCGCGGGCCTGGAGGCTCCCCTGGCCCTCTCGATCGCGCACGTACGCGAGCGAGTGCTGGTGGCGGTCGGCCCGGCCGACTGCCGGCTGGGCGTCGATCTCACGCCTGCCGCCGCCTTTGCCACGGCCTCGTCCCGGTGGTGGCTCACGGCCGCCGAGCGGGCGGACGCCGGGCAACTCGAGCCGCCGGCCGCCGCCGCCCACGCCGCCCAGCTGTGGAGCGTGAAGGAGGCGGTCTACAAGGCAGTGCTGTCCGAACGGCCCTTTCAGCCGCTGGCCATCGAAGTCCGGTTTCGAGCCGGGCGGATCGTCTCCTGCCGGGCGGCTGGCCGCTCGCTATCCGTGGCCGGGATCCGCTCCTGGCCCGTCGCCGGCCATTGGCTGGCGATCGTCCAGGCTCCGGTGAGCCCCTGCGAAGCGGAGGCCTGAGCCATGGCGTTCACGAGCGAGACCCACCTTCCCCAGCTGCTGTCCCCCGAGCAGTACACGTCGGCCGAGCAGTGGACCCGCGAGCGAGACAGGCTCTTCCTGCCGGCCTGGCACTGCGTCGCCCAGACTGGCGACCTGCCCGCCGAGGGCTCGTTCAAGACGCTCTCGCTGCTCGGCCATCCGCTCATCCTCTGGCGGACCGAGGGGGAGATCCGCTGCTACTTGAACGTCTGCTCCCACCGCCACTGCCTGCTCACGGGCAAGGCGACGGGCCGGATGCCGCTGCTCAAGTGCCAGTACCACGGCTGGGAATACGACCGCGCGGGAGACACGCGGCGAATCCCCGACGCCCGCAGCTTCAAGCCGCTCGCCCCGGGCACGCTCGGCCTCAAGCGGTATCCGGTCGAGACCGTGGGGCAGCTGGTGTTCGTGTCGCTGGCGAATGAGCCCGAGCCGCTCGACGACCAGCTCGGCGGCCAGCGGGCCTATCTGGCCGAACTGTTTTCCGCCGAGTGGGCGCCGCTCTTGACCGTGGCCCAGGAGGTGGATGCCAACTGGAAGGTGCTCGCCGAGAACGTCCTCGAGGGCTACCACCTCGAGGCGGTGCACGTGAACACGTTCCGAAACTTCGCCCCGGCCGAGGCCTGCCGCCACGCCGTCCACGACCGCTGGACCACCTACACCGAGGAGCCGCTCGAGGCTAACGCCACGGTTCGCCGGCAGGCCGAGTTCGTGGCCCGCCTGCTGGGAGTCGAGGCCGAGCCGGAATACCACCACCTGTTCTGCTATCCGAACCTCGCCGCCTCGCGGATGACGCTCTACAACTGGGCCCAGACGATCCTGCCGGTCACGCCCCACAAGGCGATCAGTTCCTGGCAGATCTTCCAGCTCCGCGGCTGCTCCCGGTCGCCGGTGGCCCGGCTGGCGGCGGCGGCCGTCGCCCGCCGCGGGCGGGCCTTCTTCCGGGAGGCGATGCGGGAGGACGGTGTGGTGATGCCGGGCGTCCAGGCGGGAATGGCCTCCGCGGCCCATCCCTCGGGCGGACTGATCTCGGCCCGCGAGGAGCGGATCTTTCATTTTCAACGGCACGTGCTCGAGCGCACCGGGGCGGTCCCGGCGGCCGAGGGCATGGCCCTGACCGGATGAGCGAAACGGAGCGAAGCATGATCGACCTGGAAGGACAAGTGGCGTTGGTGACGGGCAGTTCGCGGGGCATCGGCCGGGCCTGCGCGATCCGGCTGGCGGAGGCGGGGGCCGACGTGGTCACCAACTACGTCACCTCCCGATCGGCCGCCGAGGACACGGCCCTCGAGGTCGTCGCCCGGGGCCGGCGGGCCTGGATCGTGAAGGCCGACGTCTCAGAGGAGGAGGACGTGCGGTCGATGGTGGAGTTCATCGCCGCCGAGATCGGCCGGCTCGACATCATCGTCTCGAACGCCGCCAGCGGCGGCTTCCGGCCGCTGCTCGAGGCCACCAGCCGCCACTTCCAGGCCACGATGAACCTCAACGTGATGGCCCTGGTGCACCTCGTCCAGGCGGCCATGCCGCTGCTCGAGCGGTCGGAGGGGCGGGCCAAGGTGATCGGTCTCTCGAGCCACGGCTCCCAGATCGCCCTGCCCAACTACGGCCTGGTCGGCACGAGCAAGGCGGCGATCGAGAGCATCGCCCGCCACCTGGCTCTGGAGATCGGCGACCGGGGCGTGAACGTCAACGTCGTCAAGAGCGGCCTCGTGGAGACCGACTCGACCCGCCGGTTCCCCAACGCCGAGCGGATGTTCTCCGAGCGGCAGACGAAGACCATGACCGGCGGCCGGGTGCTCACCGCCGCCGACATCGCCGATGCCGTCGCCTTTTTGGCAAGCCCCCTGTCCGACATGGTGCAGGGGGAGGTGCTGACGGTGGACGGCGGCGCCGCCGTCCACGTCTAGAACTACGAATCTCCCGGAATCTCCTCATGGCCTCGACCGACTCCGAAACCTCCGTCCACCCCGGCATCGACCTCGTCGAGATGTACGAGCCGCGGTTTCTGTCGGCCCGGCATCGGAGCTTCTACGGCGATTCGGGCTACTCGAACTTCGGCTATTGGGCCGACGGGGTGACGAGCGGCCGGGCCGCCTGCGACAGCCTCCTCGACCGGCTCATCGGGATGCTGCCCGAGCCGCCCGCCAGCCTGCTCGACGTCGCCTGCGGCGAGGGGGGCACGACGGCGCGGGTGCAGGAGCGGTTCCCGGAGGCCGCGGTCACGGCAGTGAACATCTCGCCGGGGCAGATCGCCCGGGCCGCGGTCCGCTGCCCGGGCGTGCGGTTCCTGCGGATGGATGCCACGCGGCTCGAGTTTCCCGCCGACTCGTTCGACGCGGTGCTCTGCGTCGAGGCCGCTCATCACTTCAACACCCGGGAGCGTTTCCTGCGGGAGGCGTTCCGGGTGCTGCGGCCCGGGGGCATGCTCCTGCTCACCGACGGGATCGTCCGCGGGCCGCTGGGCCCCTGGGCCCGGCGGCTCGTGCCCGACCTGGGGTCGATGCCGCCGGAGAACTTCGTCGATCGAGCCGGCTACGAGCGGCTCCTGGCGGAGGTCGGCTTCGGCGAGGTCGCCATCGAGGAGGCGCTCGAGCAAACGTTCCTCTCCTGCGGGCGGCACTTTCTCCGGCACACCTGGCAGGAATTCCTCCAGCCGAGCCGCTGGCCCGACCTGCTCCGGGAGACCCCGGCCCCGCTGGTGTCGCTGTGGTGGACGATCTCCCGCCGCCACTTGGAGGAATATCTGCTCGTCAAGGCGGTCCGTCCCGGGGAGGGGCGGTCATGACCGCCGCCGCAGCGACATCCCCGCCGGCGGCCCGCTGGCGGCCGACGCTCGGGGACGTCCAGGAGACGCTGCTCATCCCGCTTTACTTCCGAGCCCGGGAGACCGCCCGCCCCGACGCAATCGTCCGCGACCCGGAGGCGGTGCGGATCGTGAACGAGATCGACTACGACTTCGCCCGCTTCGAGGCTGCCTGGGTCGTGGGGCTCGACTGCATCATCCGCTCGGAGATCTTCGACGAGCAGGTGCGGGCCTTCATCGAGCGGCACCCCGACGCGGTGATCGTCAATCTGGGGGCCGGCCTCGACGCCCGCTTCCACCGCCTCGACAACGGCCGGATCCGCTGGATCGACCTCGATCTTCCCGACGCGATCGCGCTTCGCGACCGGTTCCTGCCGGCCGGCGAGCGGGTCAGGCACCTGGCGATGTCGATGTTCGACCCCGCCTGGCTCGAAGAGGTGGCCGCTCCGCCCGGCACGCCGGTGCTCCTGATCGCCGAGGGGCTGTTTTGCTACTGCGACGAGGCCGACGTCCGCGGGCTCTTGGCCGCGGTCGCCGCCCGCTGGCCGGGGGCCCGCGTGCTCTTCCAGTCGATTTCCCCCCGGTACGTTGGCCGGGAGGCCGAGATCGCCGCGGTCAACCTGACCCGCGCGAAGATCCGCTGGGGCATCGGGAGCGGCCGCGAGGTGGCGGCCTGGGATCCGGCCTGGAGACTCGTCGGCGAGTGGGCCCTGATCGACCGCCACCGGCGGCGCTGGCGGCACCTCCGCTGGCTCTCGCTCCTGCCCTGGGTGCGGCACGACCTCCGCACGACCATGAAGATCAGCCTGATCGAGCTCGGGCCACCAGCCGTGCCGCCGGGGCCCCGACCATGAGCCATCGGCCCGCCGCCCCGTCCTGGCCGCTCGTGCCGTTCGAGCAGTACATGCTCGATGACGACCGCCCCGGCTCACCGATGACTTTCACGATGGCCTGGCGGCTGGCGGGCTCCGTCGATGCCGGCCGGATGCAGGCCGCGGTCGAGGCGGCGGTTCGCTCCCATCCGCTGCTCGGCTGCCTCGTCCGACGCGGCCGCTGGGTGCCGGCCGCCGGGGGGGTGCCTTTCCGGCGGGTCACCGCGGCGGCGGGCAGCCTGCCCCCTGCGGAATCGATCGACCCGCGGCGGGAGGCGTGTCTCAAGGTGACGCTCGTGGAACCCGCCACAGATGGTGAGGAGACCGAGCTGCGGCTGGCCTTCCACCACGCGGCCTGCGACGGCGTGGGGGCCGCGGAGTTCAGTGGCGACGTCTTCACCGCCTACCGGGCGGCCGGGCTCGACGGCCGGCCGCCAGCGGCCCCCCGGTCACGTCGCGACACCCCGATCGACACGAGCCTCCTGGCCGACCGCGGCCGGCTCGATCGGCCGGTCGTGCCGGGCGTGACCTGGCGGGCCGCGGCCGGATACTTCCTGGCCGAGGCCGCGCGGTTCTTCACCGAGCGGGCCGTGCCGATCCCCTGCGACCCCGGTGGGGAGTCGGGCCCGGTGGCCGACCCCGTGCCCGTCCGTTTCACCGCGGCGGAGACGGCCGCCCTGCGGCGGGTCGCCTCGGCGGCGGATGCCACGCTCAACGAACTGCTCCTGGCCGTGCTCGTTTCGGCCATCAACGGGCATTGTGCCGCCGCCCAACCGGCCCGCCGGGGCGGCTGGATCGGCGTCGTCCAGCCGGTCAGCATGCGGCCGGTTCGGCCTGCGCGGCTGCCGGCCTGCAACAACATCGGCTACGCATTCCTGCGGCGACCGCTCGGCGACTGCCGCGACTGGCGGGCGGTGCTGCCGGGCCTGGTGCAGGATGCCCGGGCCGTCAAGCAACTGGGGCTCGCCGGCTGCTTCAACGACGCCCTGGCCGTGCTCGGTCGGCTGCCGGAAGCCATCCGCCGGCCGCTCGTCCGGACAATGCGGCCGGGCACGTTCGTGTTCAGCTATCTCGGGGATCCGGTGCGGAGAATTCCGCCCGGGCTGCGGGCCGCGGGAGACGGCTCGGCGGCGGAACCCCGGCAGGCCGCAGGGATTGATCTGGGCGGCTGTCGCGTCGTCGACATGGTGGGGGCACCGCCGCCGCGGCCTGGCACCGAGCTCGGCATTCTCGCCAGCCTGTTCGGCCAGCGGCTGACGCTCTGGCTGCGGCCGAGCGATCGGCTCCGCGGCTCCGCCTCCTGGCAGCAGCTGCCGGACGCGATCGAACGGTCGATCCGGCGGCTGCTGGCAGACGAACCTGAGCAAGCCTGTCCCAAGGAAGGCGGCTGTCGGATGGTCGCGACAGAGGGATAGGGTTCAGGAAAGGGGCCGGGGAAGGCCTCATGATCTTCAGGCCATGTTGTGAAAGGGTAGATCCCATGCGGAAGCAGAGTCGTCGTCTCCGGCCAACCGTCCTGGCGGTCGAAACCCTGGAGTCACGGACAATCCCGTCGGCGGGCCTGCTCTCCTCCCTGTTTCTGCCGACCCAGGCACGAAGTCCGACCAGTGACCCAGGGAGCGGATTCGCGGCCGAAATCGCCGCCGCCGTGGCCAGGCCGCTGGGCCCGACTCGATTCGCCCAGGAGCGGCTCACGACGCTTGTCCGGGGACTCCGCTGGGGCGAGGGTCCGGTCTTCGATGCGGAGCACAGGCTGTACTTCACCGACCTGAACTCAGGCCGCATCCTCCGCTGGACCAACGACGGCAGCGGCCGGGGCCCGCTGCCGGGCCGCCTCGAGGTCGTGCTGCGAAACTCGGGCGGGGCCAACGGGCTGGCCTTCGACGCGGCCGGAAATCTGCTCGCCTGCCTGGGCAGGAATCGTGCCCTGGTTCGCTGGACGCTCTCCGCCGACGGCCTGCCCGCCAGCCGGACGGTGCTCGCCGCCCGGCATGCTGGTCGCCCCTTCACGGGCCCCAATGACCTGTGGATCGACCAGCGGGGAGGCATCTACTTCACCGACACCCGGTTCTGGGGTCGCACCCGCTCTCCTCAGGGCGGCTTCCACCTCTATTACCTCGGGCCGGGCGAGAGCGAACCGCAGCGGATGACCGCCGGCATCCGGTTGCGGGGCCCCAACGGCGTCACCGGCACGGCCGATGGCACGCTGCTCTACCTGGCCGACCTGCCGGCCAGGCAGGTCTGGCGGTTCGAGGTCGATCCTGAGACGGGGAGCCTTTCCAATCGGCAGCTCTTCGCCCGCGAGGGCGTGGATGGCCTCAAGGTCGATCCCTCCAACGGCGACGTCTACATGGGCACAGCCCGGGGCGTGGCGGTCTACCGGCCGGACGGCACCCTCCGCCGCACGATCCGGGTTCCGAGAGGCGCCGTCAACCTGGCCTTCGGGACGGGTCCCAACGCCGACACGTTGTTCATCACGGCCCCGTCCACCGTCTACGCCTACCCGCTCGATCCGGCCCGGCGGGCCTGACCGACGGAGCCTGTGGCGCCGGGCCGATCCGCCGGCGCGGCTCGTGCCGGTAATCGGTGCCATGCCGGCTGCACCCGCCGTGCCGAAGGTATCGGGCGAGCCCCTCGCGTTCGTCAGGGCACCGCCTTCTTGCCGATATCACAGCTGATGCCCCTCCGCGCCGGCTGTCCGGCGGTCACCCTCATCCGGATCCTGCAACCGATGGCAAAAGACACCTGGCGGCTCGTCACCCGCGGCCCCGACGGCGAACTCGTGATCCACGACTTCGACTCGCCCGAGGCTCTCCTCAAGACCCACCTCCAGATCGGTGCC
>CAYRNG010000154.1:0-4058 GCA_964425395.1 uncultured Candidatus Kuenenia sp.
CGCCGTCGCCGAGCGTGATGTCGATCCGGAAGTCTTCCATCGCCGGATAGAGAAACTCCTCGACCGCGATCGGCAGCCGGTGGATCTCGTCGATGAACAAGACCGACCCCTCGGCCGCGTTGGTGAGGTAGGGGAGCAGGTCCTTGGGGGCGGCCAGGGCCGCGCCGCTGGCGATCTGAAGGCTCGTGCCGAGCTCGTGGGGGATGCAGGTCGCGAAGGTGGTTTTGCCGAGGCCGGGCGGCCCGTCGAGGAGAATGTGGCCCAGCGTCTCGCTCCGCTTGCGGGCGGCGTCGATCGCGATCTCGAGTCGCTCGTAGACGGCCCGCTGGCCCACCATCTCGGCCATCCGCTGGGGCCGCAGGGCGCGGTCCTCCGGCGGCGGCTCATCGGGCCCTTGGATCGACGGTTGGCGGAAGGATTCCATCCCTGCTCTCCGGTGCCCTCAGAGTGTACCGCGAAGCACGCTTGGCCCGGGGGCACGCCGGGGGTGAAAGCCTTCGTCGCTGTGGAGATTTCGCTCTGTCAGCCGCGCATCAAACGGCCGCCTTGGAGCGGCGGGATTGTATCCCGCCGGCCAGTTGGCGCTGCGTTTTCATTGCCGCCGTCTCCGGTTGGCCGCGTCGCGCTGCCCGCGGGTTAGAAACCCGCGGCTACGTTCCGCCAAACGGCCGCCTTGGAGCGGCGGGATTGTATCCCGCCGGCCAGTTGGCGTTGCGTTTCCCCCGGCAGTCCTTGGCGGCGCGTTCGTCACCGTGGCTTGTGCATCTGGCGGTAGATGGCTTCGAGGGCTTCCTGGACGTCCTTGGGCTTCTTCTTTTCGGTGCGGAGGGCGTCGACGAGGCGGCGGGCGTCGGCGTCGGAATGGCCGAGCGAGCGGAGCACGTCGAAGGTTTCGGAGAGCACGTCGGCCACGCCCCCGGCCTCGCCGGGCGATTCACGGGCCACGAGCAGGGCGAACTTCGGCATCCGGCGGCGGAGCTTGGCGATCATCCGCTCGGCCGTTGCTCCGCCGATGCCCGGCAGGCCCGAGAGGGCCTTGGCGTCCTGCTCCTCGATGGCGCTGGCGATCTCGCCGACCGGCCGCACGATCGCCCGGAGGGCCTTCCGCACGCCCACCCCGTCGACCTCGCAGATCAGCTCGAAGAACTCCCGCTCGACCTCCGAGAGAAAGCCGACCAGCCGGGGCACGAGGTTGCCCCGGGTCGGGTTTCCCTCCAGGTATTCAAGCGTGTGGAGCACGACCGGTTGGCCGAGCCTGCCCTGGAGGCTGCGGCGGACGAGTTCCGTGACGAGCACCTCGTGCACCACCGGCCCCACGGCCACCTCGACGGCGGTCAGCTCGACCCGCTCGAGCGTGCCCGAAATCCGCGTGATCATGCCCGACTGCTCCTGATCCGCACCGTGCCCGTGCCCAGAAACAGCGGCCGCAGCCGGAGGTGCCAGTCGGTCAGGGCCACGGCCAGAGCGTCGGCGGCGTCGGCCGGCTCGGGCCGGCGGGCCAGGCCCAGCTCCCGCTGCACGGCCGCCTGGATCTGCTCCTTGCCGGCATGGCCGCTGCCGGTGAGTGTGCTTTTGACGCGGTTGGGAAGGTAGTGGTTCACGGCCAGCCCGGCCTGGGCCCCGGCCAGGCAAATCACGCCCCGGGCGTGGGCCAGAAGCAGAGCCGCCTTGGGAAACTTGGCATGGGCGAAGACCTGCTCGATGGCCATCGCCGACGGGGTGAAGGCCTCGAGCACCTCGCGGACACCGGCGTGGATCGAGGCCAGCCGGTCCTCGAGCGACTCGCCCCGCGACCGGACGGTGCCCGCCTCGACGAGCCGCACGCCCGCCGCCTGGCACTCGACGATCCCGTAGCCTGTCGTGTTGAGGCCGGGGTCGAAGCCGACGACGCGATAGATGGTGGACGTCCGTTCCATGCCGGGAGCCTAGCGGCCGGCCCGCCAAACGCCCAACCCCAATTCACTACACCCGGCAGGGCTCGAACCTGCAACCTTCGGTTCCGTAGACCGACGCTCTATCCAATTGAGCTACGGGTGCGCTCGAGTCAAAGATACCGCGCCTGAGGAGGGCGACCAACAGAGACCGGGAAAGCGAGGCTTTCCCGCCCGAGAATCGCCGGGCTCACGACGGCCGCGGCGTCAGAAAACCCTCCTTGTCGACGTCGAGGGTGTCGGCCAGGAGAGCGGCCGCCGGCGATTCGGAGCCCTGGCGGGGGATCGCCGCCGAGATCACGAGCGTGGCGACCGCATCGGCCGGGATGCCGGCGGGGCAGGGGAGCCCCAAGGGCGGCCGCCAGGCGGCCTCGGGCCAGACCACGCCGCCATTCAAAACCCGGCCCAGGGTCTCGGGCTTGTGCGTCGCCTCGAAGTCGCCTGGCGAACGGGCCGGCGGCGTGTTCATCGCCACGAGACAGCCCGCCTCCCGCGGGCAATAGGCCACCACCGGCTCGACGCCATGCGCCTCCCGGAACCGTTCGGCCGCGTGCCGGGCCCAGGGCAGGTCGGCTGCCGCGGCGATCGGCATCACCACGGCGACCAACTGCGGGGCGAGGCCGCCGCCAGTGGCCGAAACCGCCGCCAGGGCCTCCACCTGCTCGACCCGCGCCAGCCAGACGGTGGCCCGCGAGGCGGCCAGCCGCCGGGCCAGCTCGGCGGGAGCGATCGCGGGGGCGACCACCTCGGCGGGGATGCCCAACAGCCGCTGGCCGTGGCTGCCGAGCGTGGCAAGGAGAGGGTCGCCCGGGGCCAGCGAGGCGAGGAGCCGATCGGTCCGCCGCAGCAGGCAGGCTCCATCGAAGGCCTCCGCCTCGGCGCAGGCCGCCGGCCAGTCGCCGGCAAAGCCGACCGGGGGCCGGCTGCCGGCCATCCGGCGGCGGATCACGGTGGCGGTGAGCTCCTGGAGCGCCAGCCGGGCCAGGTCGGTCGAGGTGCCCACCGGCAGCGGCCGGCCGAAGGTGAGCGTCACGCTCCGCCTCAGGCCGCGGGGCCACTTGCGGAAGAACCGGCCCTCGGAGAACGACAACAGGCTGCCCCACATCCCGTCGATCGAGGCCGGCAGGATCGGCGACTCGACCCGCTCCAGCAGCCACTCGAGGCCCCGCTTGAAGCCCAGGATCTGTCCGGTTCGCGAGATGCCCCCCTCGCAGAAGATGCCGATGCAGTCGCCCTCGGCCAGGCCTCCCTGGATCGACTTGAGCGCCCGGCCGATCGACTTGGGCTTGGGATCAAAGAGGATGAACCGCCACTGGTCGGCCAGCATGTTGAGGAACTTGCCCTTGATGTTGGGCCCGTAGACCACCATCCGCACCGGCCGCGGTGCCACCAGCGGCAAGAGGAAGCCGTCGAGCCAAGAGATGTGGTTGGCCACGATCACCAGCGGCCCGCTCACCGGCACGTTGTCTTCGTCGCGGGAGCGAAACCGCCAGACCGTGCCCACGATCCCGCCCACGAAGAACCGCAGCGTCGCCCGCGGCGCGGCCCAGACCGCGGCAGCCAGGGCGACCAGCGACAAGAGGCAGAACAACCCGAAGATGCCGCGGGCCGAGAGCAACGGGCCGGCCGCTTCGGCCGGACCGACCGGCACCCGCAGGCCGTAGTAGGCCACCGACGCCACGAGCATTCCGGCGAACACGAGCAGGTTGGTCGAGGCCAGCACCGTGCCCCGCCGCTCCGGCGGGCTCTGCTCCTGGAGGTAGGCCTCGAGCGGCACGTCGAACAGGCCCGCCCCGACGCCGAGCACCGCCAGCCAGAAGACCGGCGGCAGGAGCCGGGCCGTCGCCCCGCCGGCATCGCCGCCAAAGACGTGCGGCGCGGAAAGGGCCAGGGCCCCGCAGGCGATGGCCATCACGATCACGCCGCAGGGCACGAGGCCGAGGTCGACCTTCGAGCCGGGATCGATGCCCCGCTTCGAGAGCCGGCCGGCCAAGAGGCTGCCGATCCCGATCCCGATCACGAGCGCAAGCAGCAGCGGCACCACCTCCCGCTGGCTCGTGGCCCCGCTCTCGAAGGCGTATTGATCGACGTTGAGCTGGACGACGGCCCCGACCGCCCAGAAGTAGA
>CAYRNG010000155.1:0-40316 GCA_964425395.1 uncultured Candidatus Kuenenia sp.
CATGCCGCCCCCTTCCACCGCCGAAGCCCTGTCGCCGGCCGACGAGGATCTGCTCGCCGAGCTCGTGGAGGCCCTCTCGGAGTCCCGGGGCACCGCGGCGCTCGCCCTCCTCGAGCGGCAGGTCGCCGCCCACCCCCGGCTAGCCGGCCAACTGCGGGAGCTGTTTGCCACGATCTCGATGGCCGAGGCGGTGGCGGAGGAATCGACGATCCTCGAGCGGCAGGATGGTCCGCGGCCCGGCCCGGCCTCGAGCCAGCCGCTGCCGGTCGAGCCGGGCGGCTTCGTGCCGGGGGTCACGCCCCTGCCGGCCTCGTTCGACGACTATGAGCTCCTCGAAGAACTCGGCCGCGGCGGGATGGGCGTCGTCTACCGGGCCCGGCAAAAGAGCCTCGCCCGGACGGTGGCCGTCAAGATGCTCCTCCGCCGCGACCTCGCCACGGCCGCCGACCTGAGCCGGTTTCAGAGCGAGGCCGAGGCGGCCGCCCGGCTCGACCACCCGGGCATCGTCTCGATCTTCGAGGTCGGCGAGTGCGGCGGCCATCCCTTCTACAGCATGCGGTTCATCGAGGGGACGACCTTTGCCAAGCGGCTGGCGAGCGGTCCGGTTCCCCCCCGCGAGGCGGCCGCGATCCTGGTGCAGGTGGCCGAGGCGGTCGATGCCGCCCACCGGCGGGGCGTGCTCCATCGCGACCTCAAGCCCTCCAACATCCTGATCGACTCCTCCGGCACGCCGCACGTCTCCGACTTCGGCCTGGCCAAGCGGATCGAGGAGGATCAGGACGTGACCCACACCGGGGCGATCCTCGGCACGCCTTGCTACATGTCGCCTGAGCAGGCCGCCGGCAGCCGCGGCGACGTGGGGCCGACGAGCGACGTCTGGAGCCTGGGGGCGATCCTCTATCAGACGCTCACCGGCCGGCCGCCGTTCCAAGCCGCCAACCCCATGGACACGCTCCTGGCCGTGCTCGAGAGCGACCCGCCCGTGCCCCGCTCGCTCGACCCGGCGGTGGACCGGGATCTCGAACTGATCGCGCTCAAGAGCCTGCAGAAGCCGCAGGAACTCCGCTATGCGTCGGCCGCGGCCCTGGCCGGCGACCTGCGGGCCTTCCTGGCCGGCGAGCCGGTGGCGGCCCGGCGGGGCGGCTTGGGCGAGATCGTGGCCCGGCTGTTCCGCGAGACCCACCATGCCACGGTGCTCGAAAACTGGGGCCTGCTCTGGATGTGGCACTCGGTCGTGATCCTCACGCTCTGCGTGGTGACCGACGTGCTCTTCTGGCAGGGGGTCGTGAGCCGCTGGCCCTACATGGTGCTCTGGGGGGGCGGCCTGGCGGTCTGGGCGCCGATCTTCTGGGCGCTAAGGCATCGAGCCGGCCCGGTGACTGCCGTCGAGCGGCAGATCGCCCACATCTGGGGCGGCAGCGTGATCGCCAGCGTGCTGCTCTTCTGGGTGGAGGGCCTCTTAGAGCTCCCCGTGCTGACGCTCTCGCCGGTGCTCGCGCTCCTGGCCGGCCTCGTCTTCTTCGCCAAGGCCGGCATCCTCTCGGGCGCCTTCTACGTGCAGGCGGCAGTGCTCTTCGGCACGGCCCTGGTAATGTGCCTCGTGCCGGCCTGGCAGCACGTGATCTTCGGGATCGTCAGCGGCCTCTGCTTCTTCGTGCCAGGGCTCAAGTATTACCGCCAGCGGGGTCGGGCCGAGTGAATCGCGGGTTCCTGATCACGCGAGGCGATGGAACCCCGTGCGGTCTCGTGTTCTGCTGTTCGATGATGATCCTCTGGGCGGTTGGTCCGGGGGTTGTGGCGGCTGGCGACTGGCCGCAGATCCTGGGCCCGCGGCGGGATGGGCAGGCGGCGGCCGATGAGCGGCTGGCTCGGGCCTGGCCCGCCGCGGGGCCGCCAGTGATCTGGGAGCGGAAGGTGGGGGCAGGCTATGCGGGCCTCGCCGTGGCAGCCGGGCGGGCCTACCTGTTTCACCGGGTCGCCGACCGCGAGCTCGTCGAGGCCTTGGACGCGGCGACGGGCGGGGTTGTCTGGAAGGATGCGGGCCACCCGACCCGGTTTCGGCCCCAGGTTGGGGGTGGCGACGGGCCCCTCTGCACGCCGGTTGTGGCGGGTGACCGGGTGATCGTGCTGGGGGCCGCCGGCACGCTCGCCTGCCTCGATGCCACGACGGGCCGGCGGCAGTGGGTGCGGGAGACCCACCGCGACTTCGCCGCCCCCGAAGGCTATTTCGGCGCGGGCGCCACACCCCTGGTCGTCGCCGACCGCGTGATCGTGAACGTCGGCGGAGCCAAACAGCAGGCCGGCCTCGTGGCCTTCGACCTGGCCAGCGGAGAGACGGTCTGGCAGACGCTCGCCGATGCGGCGAGCTACTCGGCGCCGGTGGCGGTCGAGGTGGAAGGCAAGCCCCACGTGCTGGCCGTGACCCGGCTGGCATGCCTGCTCGTCGACGCCGCGACGGGTGAGATTCGCTGGCAGTTTCCCTTCGGCCAGCGGGGCCCGACGGTGAATGCCTCCACGCCCGTCCTCTTTGCCGCCAACCGCCTGCTTGTGACCGCGGCCTACGGGATCGGCACGGTCTCTGCCAGCTTCGACGGCCAGGGGGCCACGCCGGTCTGGGAGGGCGTCGATTCCCTCGCCACGCAGTACTGCACGCCGCTCGCGGTGGCCGGCCATCTCTACGCGATCGACGGCCGCGACGACATGCCCCCGGCCGACTTCAAGTGCCTCGACCCGGCGACAGGCCGCGTCCTCTGGACGGAGCGAAACTTCGGCTACGGCACGCTCATCGCGGCCGACGGCAGGCTCATCGTGGCGAAGACCGACGGTGAGCTTCTGCTCGTCGAGCCCGACCCGGCGGCTCTCACGATCCTGGCCCGCTCGCGGCCGTTCGGCAGCGAACAGGCCGGAGCCCTGCGGGCTCTGCCGGCCCTCGCTGCCGGTCAGCTCTACCTCCGCGACGACCGGCGGCTCGTCTGCCTCGCGGTCGGCCTGTGACTTCGGCCACGGCCGTGGGGCGTCAGGGTCGCGGCGCGAAGAGTGACTCGACGGCCAGCACCGCCTCGGGTCGGGCCAGCGGCGTGATCGATTCACCGCGGCCGGCCACGCGGTGCTCGGCATAGGCAAGCGACCCCGGCCGCCGCAGGAGGTGCACGATTTCGGCGGCGGCATCGACCACCCAGTAGTCCGGCACGCCACCGGCGGCGTAGACCGCGGCCTTCTCGCCGAGGTCATGCTGGAGGCTCGTTTCAGCCACTTCGATCACGAGCAGGGCATCGGCTGCGTCGGGCCGCCGGGCCGCATAGTCCCGCGGCTCTACCCAGGCGACGTCGGGCTGCGGCACGCTCTGCCGACCGGGAATGCCGAGCGACTGCTGGATGCGGACGCGGGCCTCATCCTGGGGCAGACATCGAAAGCTCCAGGCGGTCAGCCGGTCCACGATCTCCTCGTGCCGCGAGCCGATCGGGCTCATCATGACGATCTCTCCCTCGATGAGTTCGACCCGCGGCGGCTCCGCCAGCAGGTCGCCCGCGGCCGGGGGCCGGGCGAACACGCCGGCCTCGATCATCAGGTCGTATTGCCCGATCGTGAACTTGAGCGTGGGAGTCGCGGTGGCCATGGGAAGCGTGGGGGGTTGGTGGCACAGCGGCCAGCGGGAACTGGCGGAACGTCACGACAGATATATACGCGGGTACACGTGCCGTCAACCCTTGAGCGAGTCGGCCCCGAAGGGCCGGGGCAGGAAGTCGGCCAGCAGGAAGGAGCCCCGGCCGTCGATCTCGATCTCCGTCTCGGCCGTGCCGAACTCGGCGATCACCTGCAGGCAGGCGCCGCAAGGGGCGATTTTTGCGACGAGCTCGCCGTCCCGGTCGCGGCAGGTGAGGGCCACCCGCACAAGCCGGCGGCCCCCGGCCGCGACGCCGGCACAGATCGCCGCCCGCTCGGCGCAGATCGTGAGGCCGTAGGAGCCGTTCTCGACGTTGGCCCCGGGATGCGGCCCGGCGGTCTCGGCGAACACGACCGCCGCCCCGACCCGCCAGCCCGAATAGGGCGAATACGCATGCTCCGCCGCCTCCCGGGCAAGGGCGAGGAGATCGCTCGACGCTGGCAGCTGATTGGGCATCAAAGGTCTAGTATAGGGCGGGCTTTTTGGGGACGGTCCCCTGGGTCCGCGGCGGTTATCATGCCGTCCATGCCATCCGTCCACCTCTCGACGCATCCGCTCGTCGCCCACCATGTCTGCACGCTCCGCAATCCGGCCACGCAGCCGTCGGAGTTTCGCCGGGTCGTGCGGCAGCTGACGGGGCTGGTGGCCGTGGAGGCCACCGCCGGCCTGCCCAGCCGCGAGGTCCGCGTGCCCACGCCCCTGGGCGAGGCGGCCGGCCGCACGCTCGCCGACCGGATCGCAATCGTGCCGATCCTCCGGGCCGGCCTGGGGATGGCCGACGGCCTCCTGGAACTCATCCCCGACGCCGAGGTCTGGCACGTGGGGCTGTACCGCGACGAGGTCACGCTTCAGCCCAAGGAGTACTACAACAAGCTGCCCAAGAAGCTCGACGCCAGCGTGGCGATCGTCGTCGATCCGATGCTCGCCACCGGCGGCTCGGCCGTCCGCACCTGCGAGATCCTCCGGGCCGTCGGCATCCCGCGGATCGTGTTTCTGGCCCTGATCGCCTCGCCCCAGGGCGTGGAAGCGCTAGCCGCCGCCATCCCCGATGTGGCGATCCACGTGGCGGCCCTCGACGAGGGGCTCAACGATTCGGGCTACATCGTGCCCGGCCTCGGCGACGCCGGCGACCGGCAGTTCGGCACGGTACCGGCTGAGTGAGCGGCCGCCGGCCGCGAGCCCCGGGCGGAATCCAGGAGCAAGCCACACGATGCGAGCCGTCGATCTGATTCGCCGCAAGCGGGACGGCGGGGAACTCTCCCGCGCCGAGATCACGTTCTTGGTCGAGGGGCTCACCGACGGTGTCGTGCCCACCTACCAGTGGGCGGCGCTGGCGATGGCGATCCTCTGGCGGGGGATGACGCCGGAGGAGACCGCCGGACTCGTGGAGGCGATGCTCCATTCGGGGACGGTGCTGGATCTCTCCGACATCCCCGGCCCCAAGGTAGACAAGCACTCGACCGGTGGCGTGGGGGACAAGACGAGCCTGATCCTCGCGCCCGTCGCCGCGGCCTGCGGCGTGACCGTGCCGATGGTCTCCGGTCGCGGCCTGGGCCACACCGGCGGCACGCTCGACAAGCTCGAGAGCATTCCCGGCTTCCGAATCGACCTCGACCTGGCGGCCTACCGTCGCGTGGCCCGCGAGTGCGGCCTGGTGCTGATTGGCCAGACCGCCGAGATCGCCCCGGCTGACCGGGTGCTCTACGCCCTTCGCGACGCCACGGCCACCGTCGAAAGCATCCCGCTGATCACGGCCTCGATCCTCTCCAAGAAGCTCGCCGAGGGGATCGACGCCCTCGTGCTCGACGTCAAGTGTGGCGCCGGCGCCTTCATGAGCCGGATCGAAGACGCCCGGGCTCTGGCCGAGAGCATGACGCGAATCGGCCGGGCCCTCGGCAAGCCGGTGCAGGCGATCCTCACGAGCATGGATGCGCCGCTGGGCCGGACGGTGGGCAACGCGCTCGAGGTTTCGGAATGTGTCGCCTGCCTTCAGGGCGCTGGGCCGGACGACCTGATGGAGGTGTCGCTGGAACTGGCCGCCGAGATGCTGCTCTTGGGCGGCGTGGCCGGGCACCGCGATGAGGCCCTCGCCCGCTGCCGCCGCGTGATCGCCGACGGCTCGGCCCTCGAGCGGTTTCGCCGGGTCGTGATCGCCCAGGGGGGCGACGGCCGGGTCTGCGACGAGCCCGAGCAGGTGCTGCCCCGCGCTGAGTGCATGGAGATCGTGCGGGCCGAGCGGAGCGGCCACGTGCACGAACTCCAGGCCTTCGCCGTGGGGCAGGCCTCGATGCTCCTGGGGGCCGGCCGGCGGACGGCCGAGGACGGGGTCGATCCCGCGGCGGGGATCGTGCTCAAGCACGCCATCGGCGACCGGGTGGCCGCCGGCGACGTGCTCGCCGAGTTGCATTTCAACCCCGCGTATGCCGCGGCGGTGGCGGAGGCCGTGACGCTGTTCCGCGGCGCTGTCACGATCGCCGATGGTCTGCCCGCACGCAGGCCGCTGGTGCTCGAGCGACGATGACCGGGCTGGCGACCGCTTTCGCCGCTTGGCGGTTGCATGTTCTACCAGCCGGTTCTTGGGGCAGTCGTGCGGAGTCGGCGCGGGGCGATCATGATGGCGTGGACACGCATGGCAGATGCTCCTGGACCTGAGACGATTCCTTCAAGCGCACCCCGGATCTTCCAGGATTACCCGGGCCCGAACACTCGATTGACCGAAACCGGTCGCCCCGCCGACCGGAAAACGCAGCCCCGATGCGTCATAATCCATCCCGAGAGGAGCATCCGCATGGCGTCCGACATCGAGCGGCAGATCGAATTCGACTTTCTCCGAGCCACGGAGATCGCCGCGCTCAACACGCTCCAGTGGCTCGGCAAGGGCAACAAGGAGGCCGCCGATGCGGCCGCCTGCGATGCCATCCGCGGCATGTTCGACCTCGTGGACATGTGCGGCGAGATCACGATCGGTGAGGGGATCAAGGACGAGGCTCCCGGACTCTTCCGGGGAGAGCGTGTGGGCACCTGGCGGGAGGGGGCCCCGCGGTTCGAGATCGCGCTCGATCCGATCGACGGCACGACGAACGTCGCCAAGGGCATGCCCAACTCCCTGGCCTGCATCGCCGCGGCCCAGGTCACCGACGGCGACCGCGGCTGCCTCGCCGACATCCCCGCCTTCTACATGCAGAAGCTCGCCTATCCGCTGGCGGTGCGGAAGGCCTGGGCGGCCGACCCGAGCCTGCCGATCGACATCGACGCGCCGTTGAACGACGTGATCGCCGTGACGGCACGGATTCTCGGCAAGGAGGTGCGGGACGTCGTGGTGAGCGTGCTCGACCGCCCGCGGAACGAGCCGTTCATCGAGGAGGTGCGGCGGACCGGGGCGGCGCTGCGGATGATCCAGGACGGCGACATCGCCGCGGCCCTCGCCCCGGCCCTGCGGACGAGCAGCATCGACCTTTATGTCGGGATCGGTGGCACGCCGGAGGCGGTGCTCGCGGCCGCCGGACTGCGGTGCCTCGGCGGCGGCATGCGGGCGAAGATCTGGCCCCGCGACGAGGCGGAGCGGCAGCGGCTGGTCAGTCTTGGCTGGCGCGACCAGCTCGACACCCAGTTCGTGTCTCGCGATCTCGCCCGCGGCGACAGCCTCATCTTCGTGGCCACGGGCATCAGCACCGGCCCGCTCATCAAGGGCGTGGAGGTCCGCGGGTCGGTGGCCCTGACGTACTCGGTGATCATGCGGGCCAAGAGCGGCACGGTGCGATTCGTCGAGGCCCACCACGACCTCGACCGCAAGACGATCCACCTCAGAAGCACCCGGGCCGAGCGCCGGGTGTGATTCTGGTACCACAGCGACAGTCGACTGCGGGCGGATCGTCGCCCCTGGCCTAGGACCGGGCCGGCGACCGCCTGCGTCGCTTGGGGGCGGCCTGTTCCGCCGGCCGGTCCTTGTCCGTGGGCCGGCCCGGCTTCGCCTGCCGGGGGCCGGGCGCGGCCGCCGTGCCGGCCACCACGTCCTTGAGATCGTCGCCGTCGGCGAGCAGAAAGTTTGCGAACTGCCAGGTCGCGTCGGGATCATCGCCGCGGCGGGCCGCGGCGGTGCGGGCCGGGGGCCGCCAGTCGCTCCTCGTCGAGACAAACTCGCCGAGGTAGGGCCGGGCCACCTCGAGAATCTCGTCGTGGGGCAGGTCGTCGGGCACGAGCAGGCCGCGGGCGGGGTTTTTGATCATCCACCGGATCGCCGCCACCGCCGAGATCGCCACCTGCATGGTGGTCGCGTTCTGGCCCGGCACCAGCCGCCGGCTCTCCTCGATCGAGAGGATCGAGCCGCACCACCAGGCCCCCAGGGGATGGCCCATCACCAGCGCCCCCAGGATGTCGGCCCCGGCGACGATCTCGTCGTCCATGATCCGCTCCCGCGACTGGATCTCGTACTCCCGGCCCCGCAGCTCCCAGAGCGAGGCCAGGGCCGCATCGCAGGGGCAATAGGCGTAGTGCATCGTGGGGCGGTAGACGGCCCGGCCCTCCTCCCAGACGGTGAGGTGGTCGGTGATCGTGAAGGCCTCGCCGTGGCGGACCACCATCCCCACGATCGGCCCGCCCGGCACCCAGCTGGCCACCTGCGTGTTGATGCCCATCCGGGCCAGGCAGATCTGGCCGCCGGGGCCGGTGGTGTGTTCGGAGGCAAAGGCGGGGAGCTCCCGCTCGTGGGTCCCCCAGCCGAGCTCGGCGGTCATCGTGCCCTCCTCCCGGAAGCCCTCCACGCTCCAGGTGTTGACGAACTCGTCCACCTCCTTGGGGCGGCTGCCGATCTGGGTGTCTCGCTCGCTGCAGTGGATCACCTTCACGCCCAGTTCCCGGGCCAGGTGATTGAACTGCCGGTCCGCTGCATGGGCGGCGATCCGCTCGGCCTGCGGGCCGGAAACCAGGCTCTCTTCCCGGCAGGCCGCGGCGATGTTGAGCAGGGCCTGCTTCGTGAAGTGGCTGATCAGCCCCGGATTGGCTCCGTGCTCGACCACGGCCGTGGGGCCGGGCTGCCGCCAGCCGGCCTGGACGTCGCGAAGCCGCATGTGACGGGCGTAGAGCGTCAGCTCCGTGGGGTGGGTGCCGGGGGGAAAGTCGTAGGGATCCCAGAGCTCGACGGCGGTGTTGACATACATCACGCCCCGGCCGTGGCACCAGTCGAGGAGGGCGGCCGTGTCGATGTTCCAGGCCAGGTCCACGAGCAGGTCGCCGGCGGAGAGCCGCTCGGCGAGGATCCGGTCGAGCGAGTCGGGGGCGATCCGGTCGAGGACGAAGTTCACCCCCCGGGCGAGCCAGGGGGCCAGGAGCCGCTCGTCCGGGGCGAAGTCGATGATCGTGACCCGGTGCGGGGGGATGGCCACGTGCTCAAGCAGAATTGGCAGCGTGCAGCGGGCCACCGAGCCAAAGCCAATGAACACGATCCGATTGGGAAAGGCGAGCATGCATGCACTCCGGGGAGGAACCCTTCCGGGGGCGGGCCAGTGGCCGGCAAAAGATGAAGAATCGGTAAGAATACCAGAAAACCGGCCGCCAGGCGGGGCTTTGCCCGCGTGGGCTCTTGCCGAACCAAGCGGCGGGCCCGGAACCCGCGGGCTCCCGTTTCTGTACGCTTGTCGCTTCAGGGACCTCTGTCAGTTGGGACGTCGCATGGATGACATAAGCCGGTTTCAAGGCCTCGTCGGCGTGGCGGCGATCCTCGGGCTGGCCTATCTCCTTTCCGAGAACCGCCGGGCGATCTCGCCGCGGATGGTGCTGGGAGGCTTCGGCCTCCAGATAGGTCTGGGCCTCGTGCTCCTCAAGAGCGGGGCGGGCCGGCGGCTGCTGGACGCGGCCGCCACCTGGGTCAACGCCGTGCTGGCCTGCGGCCGGGCCGGGGCCGCCTTTCTGTTCGGTGAAGCCCTCGCCAGCCCCACCGGCCCGGCGGGGTTCGTGTTCGCCTTCCAGGTGCTGCCCACGATCGTCTTCGTGGCGGCCCTGTTCGCCGTGCTCTACCACCTCGGCGTCATGCAGCTGGTGATCCGTGGCGTGGCCTGGGTGACCAGCCGCCTGCTCGGCTCGAGCGGCGCCGAAACGCTCAACGCCGCCGCCTCGATCTTTCTGGGCCAGACGGAGGCCCCGCTCACGATCCGGCCCTACCTCGCCCGGCTGACCCGCTCCGAGCTGTTGGTGGTGATGGTCAGCGGTATGGGGCTCGTTTCGGGCGGGATACTGGCCGCCTACATCGGCTTTGTCGGCGGCGGTGACCCGGCCCTCCGGGAGGCGGCCTCGCGAAGCCTCCTGGCGGCGATCCTGATGACGTTTCCGGCCACGATCTACCTGGCCAAGATCGTCGTGCCAGAGACCGACGCCCCCGAGACCCTCGGCCGCCTCGCCTTCGATGAACAACGGCCGGCCGCCAACCTGATCGATGCGGCCGCCCGCGGCACCCGCGACGGCCTCCTGCTGGCAGTCAACGTGGGGGCGATCCTGATCGCCTTCATCGCCCTGGTGACCCTCGTGAATCTCGGCCTGGGATCGATCGGCGGCCTGGTCGGCGACCCCGATCTCTCGGTCCAGAAGATCCTCGGCTGGCTCTTGTTCCCGCTGGCCTGGGCGATCGGGGTGCCGGCAAGCGAATGCGGCACCGTCGGGGGCCTGCTCGGCCTCCGGACGGTGACCAACGAGGCGGTGGCCTACGAACAGCTCGGCACGCTCGTGCGGGGGGGCGGCCTGGGCCCCAAGGCGACGATGCTCGCCACGATCGCGATGTGCAGCTTCGCCAACCTCTCGAGCATCGGGATCCAGGTGGGGGGGATCGGGGCGCTCGTGCCCGAGCGGCGGAGCGAACTGGCCCAACTGGGCCTCAAGGCGCTTCTGGTCGCGACCCTGGCCACCGCCCTCTCGGCCGCCCTCGCCGGCCTGATCACCTGACCCGGCGAGCCTGGGGCCCCCGCGGCTCGATTTCATCGCCCACGCCAGCTACCGAGTGGCGGCGGATCCCTACGGGGCTCCCTCAAGTCCGGCGGCCTCGCTCAGCGGACTGCGGTTGTTGCGAAGCTCCGGGGGATCGGGTGGTCGCCAGCCGCGGGGCGCATTGACGACGACCACCGGCTGGCCCGTGTTGTCGTGGATCCGCAGGTTATCGGCGATCACGCCGTTCTTCGAGTGCCGCCAGCAGTGGATCGCGTTGCCGCCGCTCTTCATGATGTTGCCGATCACTTCGTAGCCGTCGAGGTTGAAGTTCGGCTCGATGCAGGTGACGGCCGTCTCCATGTAGTTGTGGTTGCACTTCACGTCGCGGAGGCGTCCGCGGTGTGATGGATGTCCCAGCAGGTAGGCTGCACCGTTGGGGTTGAGCGTGCGGGTGCCGACGATCGTGATCCGCTCGGCGTCGAAAGACTCTCCCGGGCCGACGCCTCCCCCCGGCAGAAACTCCCCCGTGTGCTCGCCGTAGCACATCACGGAACGGTTCGTGTCGACCATGGTGATGCCCTGGATGAGCACATCGCGGACCCGCCCGTGCACGAGCACGCAGGCATTGATGTCTTTCACGAGGAAGCTCGGCTGCACGTTGTGGCTGGCGTTCATGTCGATGGTCCCCAGGCCTGTGATCCGCACCCGCTCGATGTATTCCGGCTGCGTGCCGTGACCGACGCGAATGCCATAGGCCTCCGGGCCGTCGTAGGAGACGAACCAGGTGCTCCCCTTGTTGTGGCCGGTGGTGCTGCCAAACCGGACCTTCACGCCGTGCGCAAGCTCCTGCCAGCCGCCTGTGATCGCGATGCCCGTGTGTGGCGCCTCGTTGAACCGGCTGCCAGAGGCCGCCACGTTCGCGGTGCCCTGGGGATTGATCGCGTCCTGAAACACGCCCCAGGCAAACGTATCGGGCCGGCCCGGCTGGCCGTCGGCACCGGCGCCGCCTTGGCTGTCGATCCTGATCGTGAAGATCGACGGGCGGCTCAAGTCGAATTCGCCCCCCACCTCCAGATCGTCGAGTTTTTTGCCCGCGTCTTGATCGGTGGTGATCTCGGGTGCGGCCTCCAGACTGGTCTCGCCATCGGCGAGTTTGAGAATGGACCCGGCGCTGAGGTCGATCGTGATCGGCTTCTCGACCGAGAGGATCGCCCGGTGCCGGCCGAGGCCGTGCTGATGCAGTCCGGGAAGAAATACGATCGTGTCACCGGCGGCCGCGGCATCGAGGATCGGCTGCGGCGGCGCGCCGGGCTGCACCAGATGCTCCGCGGCGTCGGCAATGCTCGCGGCCGTGGCCAGCCCAAGGATAGCCGACGCCCCCATCGTCATTGCGTGCCGTGCGCGTCTCATGATGGGCTACTCCGTGCAGCCGTAGATCGCCAAGGCCCGCTCCGCTGAGGCCCCCTCGTGAATCATCGCCATGAACGCGGCCACGATGCGGCCGGGATGCGGATGCTGGTAGACGTTTCGCCCGTAGACGAGGCCGGAGGCTCCCTGGGCAAGAAAAGCCGCCGCCTCGGCAAAGACAGTTTCGACCGGCTTGCGGCCGCCGCCGCGGACGAGCACGGGGCAGCGGGCCGCCGCGATCACCTCGTGGTAGTCCTCCGGGTGGTCGGTCGGGTCGGCCTTGATCACGTCGGCACCGAGTTCGCGGGCCTGGCGGACGAGCGGCACGATGAGATTCTTGTCGCCGTTGACCTGGTATCCCCCGCGCTGCTCGTTGGCCCGAAGCACGAGCGGCTCGATCATCAGCGGCATCCCATAGCGGTCACAGGCAGCCCGCAGCCGGGCGGCATTGAGACAAGTCTGTCGGTGCAGGTCGGGCTGGCCTGGCATGAGGAGCAGGTTGCAGACCACGGCGGCGGCGTCGGCCTTGAGCGCGGCGATGATCGGTTCGTCCCAGTGCACGAGCTGGTTGAACATCACTGCATGCGTCGTGGGGTTGTAGAGATTGCCGACGTCGGTCCGCAGCACAAGGGCCGGCTTCAGCGGGCCCGGAATCTCCTGAAGGAGGTCGGCCTGACCGATGTTCATCTGAATCGCGTCGGGCCCGGCGGCCGCGAGCGATCGCACGACGGCGGGCATGTCCTCGAGCCCGGCGAGAAACGAGTATTCGTTGAACACGCCATGGTCGATGGCCACGTCGAGGCAGCGGCCGTCGGCGGCGAGGAAGCGGTTGAGGCGGACCTTGTGACTGCCGAAGAGTATCATGGCATTAGTTGAGACTACAAACAGCGATTGTCAAGTAAAACGGTCGCAGGATTCCTGGTGACGGTTTGATTTCCAATATGGGGCAAGGGCGGTGAGGGCTTCGGTGAACCCCGCGAAGCGATCCTGCATGACGGCCGAGCGACCTACTGCGGGCTCATAAACGCGGTCGATCCTGGTCATTCGGGCCGCTGCGAGCCGGAGCGGGCCATGGCCCGCAGCGGCGGCGGCGAGGATCGCGGCGCCCAAGGCACCGAGCTCACGGCCGGCCGGCACCTCCACAGGCAGGCCCGCCGCGTCGGCGAACATCTGCCCCCACGTCTCCAGCCGGCTGATACCGCCGGTGACCCGCACGGCCGTGGCCGGCGGACGGTGCTCGAGCAGCCGCCGCAGGTGCCAAAGATGCGCGAACGCGATCCCCTCGAGTACCGCGCGCAGGCAGTGGGCGCGGGTGTGGTGCGACTGGAGGCCGAGGAAACCGCCAGTGGCTCGGCCGCCGCCGAACGCGCCCGTCACGAACGGCAGGAACAGTGGATCCTGCAGTCCGGGCTCGATCGAGGCCACGACCGCGTCGATTCCGCCCGCAGCGGCACCGGCGTCGGCTGCCAGCTCGGGCAGCAGGGTGCGGGTGAACCAGTCGAGATTGCCGGCCGATGTGGGACTCCCCTCCAGGAGGATAAACGTCTCCGGCTCCGGCCCGCACGACGTCATGAACAGGCTCCCGTCGAGGACTGGCCGCGCGGCAAGCGAGAGCGTGTTGCCCCAAGTCCCGGCTGCCACGCCCAGGGCCGACTCATTGGTGATGCCCGCTGCCAGCAGGCAGGCGTCGATATCGAAAAGCCCACCCGCCACAGGCGTGCCCGCCGCGAGGCCGGTGGCCGCGGCCGCCGCGGCGTGCACCTGCCCCGCGATCGCCGTGCTCTCCACGAGCGGCGTCATGAGCCGTTGGAATTCCCCGAGGCCGACCGCCTCGAGCACGGCCGGCTCGTGCCGCCGCGCGACGACCGACATCGCACTCGTGGCCGAGGCGTCGGTGATCTCCGCGGCGATCTCGCCGACGAGATTTATCCGCGTGACGTCTTTCATCGCCACGGCATGCCGCGCCGCGGTGAGCGGCCCGGGGTCGTGGTCGCGGAGCCAGGCGAGGAGCGCCGGCGGCTGGCCCGGCCAGAGCGACTGCGCCGTGTGAGGCAGGATCGCGGAGGCCGCGCCCGAAGCCGTCTGGTACTCGACCCAGTCACGGGCCCGCGTGTCGCCCGAGCCGATGAACGGCCGCACGGCCCGGCCCGCCGCGTCGAGCAAGTGCAGGCCGTTGCCGTAGCCCGTGCAGCCGACGGCGGTGATCGCCGCGGGCGGGATGGCGGCTTGCGCGATCACCTCGCGGATGCAGTTGGCGGTGTCATCCCACAAGCGCTCCGGATCGCGCTCGGCACGGTCGGCCTGCGGGTTCTGCACGGCCACCCGCCGCGCCGCCACCGCGACTTCGCGGCCCTCTGCGTCGAACACCGCCGCCTTGGTGATGGTGCTGCCGTTGTCAACGCCGAGCCAGTGCGGGTCGCGGGAGGTCATGGGCCGGGCGTCACCTGCCGCCCGTCGCGGCAGCCTGCGGATCGGCGGCGGGAAGGCGGAAGATGCTCAGGGTATGAACCGCGTCAAAGGCCTTGTTTTTCATGCCGGGAAACGGCATATCGAAATTGGCCACGATCAGGTCGTCACCTCTCACAAGCACCTCGCAGGGCTGGTCAAGGAGCCCGTCAAGCCCGTCGGCATCATCATTCTCCCAGAGCGTGGTCATCTCGCCCGTTGCCGGATGGAAGACCTGCACCGCATTCCGCTCGGAATTCGCGATGAAAATGCACTTCCGGGCGGCGTCGTAGAAGATGCCGTCCACGCAGCTGATCGCGGTGGAGGCGACCGTGATCTCCTGTGCCTTGCCGTCAGCCCCGATCGTCACGCGAGACAAGACACCGTCGCCGAAATTACCCGTGTACAGCCGGCCCGCCGCATCGAATGTGACACCGTCGGCACCGGCCATTTCGTTTCGCGGGTTGGCCCTCGTCCGAAATGTTGCGAGCAGATGCGGATCATCGAGGCCGGGCATTACTTTGACCACGCCGCGAGACAGCTCTTCGAGCGTGAAGCGGTACACGCCGCTCACGCCCGGCTCGCCTTCGATGTCGAGGAACGTATCGGACACATAGACGGCGTCGCCGTGCCAGGCGACGGCGTTGGCGAGCTTCAGCCCTTCGACAGCCACTTCGCCACGAACCGGCTGCCCCTGCTTGATCACCACTCGCATCAGTCGCGAGGCATGGTTCTTGTCGTAGAAGTATTGATTGTCGGCATAGTAGACATGGTCATCGGGGCCGACAGCGATCCCCATCGGGCAGCCCCGCTGCGTGCTGGGGTGCACCGGGCAGGGAAAGAAGATGTGGGTGTCGTTCGCGGGATCGAGCCTCATGATCAGGCCGGGATAGGTCGTGTCGTTGAAGTTCGGGCAGGAGAGGAGCACATTGCCGTCGTTCATGAGCGTCATGCCGTCGGGCGTGTTGCACCATGGGGGCAGACGCACCATGGCGGGTGCCCCCGCTGTCTCGACAGCGTTGATCGGCCCCGGGATGAGCGTGAGCGTCAGAATGAGGGCCGTGGCACTCCGCCGCGGCCGCGAGCTGCCAGGATCGGTCGCCATGAGTTCACCGTTGCACGAGAAAGAAGACGTCGGTTGTCCAGTAAAAAATAGTTGGTATGCCAAACAGATGCAAGGGATGGCGTGCCTCTGCAGGCGGAATAAGATGACCCACTGGCGGCCCGTTCGGCCGACCATTTGGCCGGTCGAATCCGCGGAATGCCGTATGCCATCCCGTCCCCGCACACGAACCGTCAGGTCCGCCGAGCCCGATCTCTCGCGGTACCACGTGCCCAACCTCAAGCGGGCGCTCGTACTGATGGAACATCTCGCGTCGCAGCCGGGCGGTCAGGGCGTCAGCGAGTTGTCCAGGGTGCTGAAGATTCCCAAGAACAGCGTCTTTCGGATCACGGCCACGCTGTTGTCCAGCGGCTACCTAGCCCGCCGGGCCGACAACACGTTCACCCTCGGGCCCAGGCTGCTCGCGATCGCCTTCATGTCGATGGATGAGCAAAATCTTGTCGGCAAATCGCTCGATGTTCTGGCAACGCTTCGCGACGAGACGGGTGAAACCGCGCTGCTCGGTACGCTTTGCGATGGCGAGGGCGTCGTGCTCGAAGAATTGGCGAGTCCCAGGCCGATCAAGGTGACAGTGACGCTGGGACGACGCTTCCCCATCCACACGGCGGCCCCTGCGAAGGCAATGCTGGCTGCGATGCCACTCGAGGAACGGAAGGCGATCCTCGCCTCACTGCGGTTCGCCCGGTTCACACCCCACACGATCACGTCGGTTCACGCGTTCGAGAAAGCCTTGACCGTCGTCCGAGAGCAGGGCTTTGCGATGGATCATTCCGAGGAGGTGGAGGGCATCTCCTGCATCGCCGCCGCAATCCTCGATTTCCGCGGCCGTCCGATTGGCGCGGTGTGGGTGACCGGCCCGTCGTTTCGGATCTCCGCCGCCGACCTCTCGGCCATCGCCGCCGCCGTCAAGCGGGCCGCCGCGGCCATCTCGGAACGGTTCGGGCACGGAGGCTATGGTTTTGGCGGGGCCTGAATAATCTGGTGCTGGGCGCGAAGGCGGCGTTGCAGTTCGGGGATCGCGATGTGGTGCAGCGGTTGTGCGGATTCGAGGGCGAGGGCGGCGGCGACGCCGGCGGCATGTCCCGCGATCATGTACTGGGGCTCCATTCGGAACGAAGCGTATGCGACCGTCGAGGCCGAGATGCAGGAGGTGACGAGGAGGTTCGAGGCCTCATGCTGGCGGGGCAGCAGCCCGCGGTAGGGGATCTCCCACGGATCGACGGGCACGCTGACGTAGCCTTCCATGAGCATCTCATGGTTCATTTCGGGGAAGCGGTATACGGTGCGGGCCACCCACTGGACCTCGCGGATATCGATGTTGTAGCCGCCCATCCCGATGGAGTCGTACTTCCAGCGACGCGACTGCAGGTCGTGCTGAGTGAGGACGTATTCGCCGAGCATGCGGCGGGCTTCGCGGATATAGAGCTGATGGGGCCAGTGCCCGGTATCGGGAAATTCGTCGCGGGCGAGGCCCCAACGGCTCATCTCCTCGCGAAGGTGGGCGGGCACGCTCGGTTCGTTGGCGAGGTAATAGAGCAGGCCCTGGGCCCAGGTGAGGTGCTCGTTCCAGATTTCACGGCGACGGGCGTAGGAGGCTTCGGGATATTCCCAGGACAGGCCGGGGAGGTTGGTGGAAATGCGGGAGGCGTTGATGTCGGTCTTGGAGTTGGGCATGCGGGCGATGCCCAGGAAGTCTCCAATTCGAGCGTCGGGCCCGAGGGCCTCGAGGTAGTTGGCGACGAGGGCGTAGCGTCGTGGGTCATACGCTTCGGGGCGGGGCAAGGGAAGGCGGTTGGCGGGGTCGGATGTCAGGCAGAGGCGGAAACAATACGACTGAAATTTGCCGTCGGCTTCGCCGAGGTTGACAAGGGTGTTCTCGTGCACGACGTACGGAGCGAGGCGGCCGTCTTCGGCGTAGGGGGAGATGGGAACGCGGGCCTGATGGCTGCCGGGAAGGAAGTCCTGGCGGCCGGCGTATGATTCGTCGTATTGGGAGCGGGCCTCGCGGCCAACCGTGTAGGAGACGCCGGCGGCCTTCATCAGGTCACCTTCGTAAGAGGCGTCGATGAAGATGGGGGCTGCAAAGGTGGCGCCCTGCGTGGTGCGGAAGCGGAGGATGCGGCTGCCATCCTTATCCACGGCGTCGTGTTCGGCGATCTGCTGGCGGAGGTGGACGGTGACGCCTGCGTCGCGGAGCATCTCGTTGAGGATGCGTTCGGCGACGCTTGGCTCGAAGGTCCATGCAAGGGGCTAGTTGTAGTGCACGCCGGCCCGCTGGAAGAACTCGAGGGCGAGTCCGCCGATAAGGTCTTGCTGACGGTCCATGTCGGTCCGCCCGAGTCCGCCAGAGAGCATGCCGCCGATGTGCCCGCCAGGTTCGACGAGCGCGGCGTGGGCGCCGGCGCGGGCAGCCGCGATGGCGGCGGCGGCGCCGGAAGCGGTTCCCCCGTAAACGATGACATCCGGGGGCCGAGCGGCAGGGGCTGCGGCTGCGGCGAGCAGAAGGCAGAAGAGGGCGAGGGTCTTCATGGGGCTGGTATCAGGAGCGTCAGGCATCGTGCATGACGGACAGCATACCTCACTCGGTCGCGGTGGCCTGCTCAGGCATCATGCCGAGTTTGTGGAAAAACGAGCGCCCAACGCTGATCTCGTGGCATGAGAACACGAGCTTGTGACGGCCCTCGGGCGGGCGGCTGTGGGCTTGACGGCGGCAGTCGTCGCGCGTGAATCAAGCCCGGCCGCTTTCGAGGGTGGTCCGACGTTGACGGGGCCTTTGAATCACTCCTCCGGCCAGCCAGCGGGCTACCGGCCCGGCAGGTCGCAGCGGCTGCCGAAGGCGCCCCGGGCGGCGATCGCCGCGGCCACTTCCGGCGTGACGAGCTCCCGCCAGGAGGGGTCGCCCGAGCAGAGCCGGTCGCGGACCTCGGCGCTGGAGTAGGTGCGGAGGGTGTCGGGATCGCAGTCGAGGCCGCGGACCAGGCCGTTGGCCCGGAGGTGCTCGAGGAGGTGGGCCAGGTGGGGGGCGACGCGGAGGGTGTCGACGGTCACCACGCGGCCGTCGATCGCGTCGCGGGTGGGGTGCACGTAGAACCGGGCTGCGTGGGCGAACATCCGCCCGCAGGCCTCCAGGATCCCGCCGCCCAGGCCGCCGTAATGCCGCTCGTCGAACACCGCCCGCAACAGCGGCACGCCGAGCACGAAGCCCGTCCGGGCGACGTGCCGGGCCGCCAGATACTCGGCCAGCTCGTGAAACGGTCCGATCGCGCTGACGAGCACCATCTTGCCGGCCGCCGCGATCAGCTCGACCCGATCGAGGAAGTCGCCGTCGTCCTCCCGCGGGCCGCCCCGCAGGCTGGCCGTCGAGATCTCGAGCAGTTCCGCGACATCGCTCGCCCCGTCGGCCCCGAAGGCCTCACCGGCCCGGGCGAGCATCTCGAGGTTGAGCCTGGTCACCGGGGCGAACCGGCCCCGCTCCACGAGCACGTCCTTCTTGCGGACCGTCTCGGCGGCCAGGGCCGGCCGGCCGGCCGCATCGAAGAGCACCGCCGGCGTGTAGCCGCGACGGACGAGGTGGAGGGCCAGGAGGCGGTTGTCGGTTCCGGGAAAGGCCGGCCCCTGCACGGCGACGTGGTCGATTTCGAGCCGCTCCGGTCCGATCTGGTCGAGCAGCACGTCGAGCATCTCGGTCGGCTGCCGCCAGCGGTCGAGGGCGGCATGCACGAGGTTCACGCCCAGCCGGCCGACCGCCTCCTGCTGGAGCTGATTGGTGGGGTCGAGCAGGCGGACGTGCACCACCAGGTCGCTGGGCTCGGCCCGGAAGGCGTGCTGGAAGCGGATCCCGGCCCAGCCGTGGCAGTCGTTACCCCCGGCGAACGAGCGGGCCGCGACGGTGTCGGCGAAGGCGAAGAACCGGGTCCGCTCGCCCCGGGCCGGGTCGAGCCGCTCGCGGAGGAGGGCGAACTCGTGGTCGAGCATCTCCCCGACCCGCTCCCGCGACACGTAGCGGGGCGCCTTCCCGTAGATCGCGTCACTGAAGGTCATGTCGTAGGCCGACATCGTCTTGGCGACGGTGCCCGCGGCGGCTCCCACGGAGAAGAACCAGCGGGCCACCTCCTGGCCGGCCCCGATCTCGGCGAAGCTGCCGTAGACGTCGGGATTGAGGTTGATCGCCAGGGCCCGTTCGGCGGTCGGGTCGAGGGAGCGGTTCATGCGGAGGGCCTGCGGAGGACGCGAGGCGGGGCGGCGGGCCCTATCGCGGGAAGCCGCCCGCGGCCCACACGGTAGGGGGCCGCGCGGGAAGCCACAAGCAGCCGGCCGGGGGCAGACGAAAATCTCACCCGCCCCGTGTCCTCGGCCCCCGGGCCGCCGCCTGCGGGCGAACCGGCGGGGAGCGGCTGGCGTAGAATCTCTCGGCAATTTCTGGTATCTGACGGGAATGTCGGGCAGCAACTCGGCGCCGGCAGACGGAGGCAAGGAGACGGCAGGATGGCAGCGGGTGAGCGGCTGGAAGTGAACCGGTGGCTGGTGGGGACGGCCCTCCGTTACGTCCACCACGGGATCGACATGGGCGACGGCACCGTCGTCCATGCCCGGCCCCGCGACTTCCGCAATCCCTTCGGCGGCGGCAGCGTGGTGCGGACCTCCCTCGAGGAGTTCGCCGACGGCCAGGAGGTCCGCCCGACCCTCCACCCGCCGGCCGTTTTTCCCCTCGCGGAGGTGGCCCGCCGGGCCGCGGCCCATGTCGGCCGGGAGGGCTACTGCCCGGTGGTCGCCAACTGCGAGCACTTCGCGACCTGGTGCGCCACCGGCGAGCGGCGGAGCCGGCAGGTCGAGGCGGTGGTCCGGCGGGTGGCCTCGGTGGCGGCCACGGTCGTGGCCGGCGTGGTCGCGATCCGCTCTGGCCGCGTCGCAGCCCGCTCGTAGCTGAACAGGCCCTGATGTCCGGGGCGGCTCGTCGGGACTCAGTAATCCGAGAGCGTGCCCGGCCGCCAGGAGACCCTTAGGGCGTTCATGACGGCGGCCACGTCGATCGCCTCCTGGACGAGCGCCCCGGCGGCCGGCGGGAGGAGGCCGGCCGCGGCGAAGCCCATGCCCACGAGGCTCGCCGCCATCCCGCCGACCGCGCTTTGCAGGGCGATCGACCGGAGCCGGCCGGCGATGTGAAACAGCTCGTCCACCCGCTCGAGCGACTGCTCCATCACCACCGCCCCGGCCGCCTCGCCGGTGACGTCGCTGGCGGTGCCGATGGCGATCCCGACCGTTGCGGCGGCGAGCGCCGGGGCGTCGTTGATGCCGTCCCCCACGAACAGCGTGGGGGCGAGCTTCATCGCCTCTTCCACGATCGCAAGCTTGCCCTCGGGGGGCACCTCGGCGTGGACCTCCTCGATCCCCACGACCTCGGCCAGCCAGCGGACCTCCTGCTCCCGGTCGCCGGAGACGAGCAGCACCCGGTCGAGGCCGTGGACCGGCCGGAGGTGGTCGATGAAGGGCCGGCCGTCGGCCCGCGGCGAGTCGTGAAACCGCAGCACCGCCGCGGTCTGGCCATCGACCACCACCACGCACTCGAGGCCTCCCGCCTGGGGCGGCAGTCCTGCCGCCGCGGCCGGATCGCTCCCGGCGAGCTTGTGGCGGCTGGTGATGGCCACGGCATGCTCCCGGCCGGTGGCGGCCCGCACCCGGCCGGTGAGCCCCCGGCCCGGCAGCTCGCTGACTGCCTCGACCTCGCCCTGCGGCAGGGCCCGCTCGGCCGCCGCGGCCACGACGGCCGCCGCCAGGGGATGCCGCGAGTACCGCTCCAGGCTGGCGGCCAGGGCGAGCGACTCCTCAGCCGGCCGGGGGCCGACGGCGAGGATCTCGGTCAGCCGCGGCTCGCCGTAGGTGAGGGTCCCGGTCTTGTCGAAGATCGCCGTCCGGCAGGTGTCGAGCCGCTCGAGCACGGCCGGATCGCGAATCACGATCCCCCGTTTGGCAGCCAGCGAGACGGCGCCGATGATCGCCACCGGAATCGCGATCAAGAGCGGACAGGGCGTGGCCACGACCAGCACCGCCAGAAACCGCACCGGCTCGCCGCTGGCCCACCAGGCCGCCGCCGCCACGGCCAGGGCCACCGGCGTGTAGGCCGCCCCCAGGGAATCGGCCAGCCGCCGCAGCCGGGGCCGGCGGGCCTCGCTCGCCTCGAGCACCTCCATGATCTTGGCGTAGCGGCTGTCGGCGGCCACCCGGTCGGTGCGGATCTCGAGGGCCGCCGGGCCGTTGATGGCGCCGGAGAGCACGCTCGAGCCGGGGGCCTTGGGCGTCTGGTAGGGCTCGCCGGTGAGATAGCTCTCATCCATCGTGCCGCGGCCCGCCATGACCGTGCCGTCCACCGGGCAGATCTCGTGCGGCAGGACGATGACCAGATCCCCCACCGCGACCTCCGCCAAGGGCACGTCCACCGGCTGGCCGTCGGCCTTCCGGTGGGCCAAGGCCGGCATTCGCTGGGCCAGGGCCGCGAGCACATCCCCCGCCCGGCTCACCGCCCGCTGCTCGAGAGCCTCGCCGCCGGAGAGCATCAGCACCACGAGCACCCCGGCCAGGTATTCGCCAAGGATCACGCTGGTCACGATCGAGATCGCGGCCAGGAGGTCGGAGCCGAACCGGCCCCTGACGAGCTTCCAGACCAAGTCGCCGACCAGCGGGATCCCGCCTGCCAGGAGCATCGCCACCAGGGGCAGCTCGGCGAGCGTGAGCCCGCGGCCGGGAAAGAACCGGCTCGGATCGAAGGGCCCGAGCGAGACCGGCTCGGTGCCGTTGCCCGACCAGGCGAGCACGGCCCAGGCCGCCAGGGCCAACGCTGCTCCGCCGGCGATCAGCTCGTTGACGGGCAGGAAAAAAGGGACGCGACTCATTTCCCCACCTCTGCCGGAAAGGAAAGTTGGCGGGCAAAAATGAGTCGCGTCCCCTTTTTCTCAGCTGTGCATCCGGGGCAGCGGGTCGCCCTGCTCGATGATCGCCGCCTCGGCGGCGGCCAGGTCGCGGAGCCGCTCGCGGACGGTGGATTCGGGGGCGAAGCCGGCCGCCAGGCGGACGTAGGTCGAGTGGTGGCGGGCCTCCGACTCAAAGAGCCCCCGGTAGAAGTCGCGAAGTTCGGGGTCGGGCACGTGCTCCCCCAAGAGCGCGAATCGCTCGCAGCTGCGGGCCTCGATCAGCCCCGCCACCAAAAGCCGGTCCACCGCCCGGGCTGGCTCCTGCTTGCGGATGAGCCCCTGGAGCCGCGGCCCGTAGGAACTCGGGGAGAGCTTGCGAAAGGGGATCCCCCGCCGGTCGAGGAGATCGAGCACCATCCGGAAGTGTTCGAGTTCCTCTTCCACGATCTCGGTCATCGCCCGGGCCAGCTCGGTGTGGTCCACGTAGGAAAAGAGCAGGTTCATGGCCACGCCGGCCGCCTTCTTCTCGCAGTGGGCGTGGTCGATGAGCACCTCCTCGAGGCCGGCATCGACCTGGCCGAGCCAGCGGGCGGCGGAGGCGGACTGGAGGCTGAGCATCGAGCGGGCGATCCACGGGGCCGGCGGTGGCGGCCGGGTTGCGAGCCGCCGCGAAAGCCTGCCATCATACCCCGCAGGGCGGCTCACCCGCCTGAGCCCCGGAGGCGGCCGCCGGCCGCGACTGCATGATCGCCTTCGACCGCACCCCCGCTGACCGGCCGCCTGAGCGGAACGTGCTCGGCGGGGAACTTGCCAGCTGCTCCCGCGAGCCGCTGACGGGGTTCTTCCGCGACGGCTGCTGCCGGACCGGGCCCGATGACCTCGGAGTGCACACCGTCTGTGCGGTGATGACCGAGGCGTTTCTCGAGTTCACGGTGAAGGCCGGCAACGATCTGGTCACGCCCCGGCCGCAGTGGGGCTTTCCGGGGCTGCTGCCGGGCGACCGCTGGTGCCTCTGCGCGGCCCGGTGGCTCGAGGCCGCGGAGGCGGGCCAGGCCCCGCCGGTCGTGCTCGAGGCGACGCATGAAAAGTCGCTTGCAATCGTGCCCCGGGAACTCCTCGAGCGGCACGCGGTCAAGCCCGGCTGACCGGCCGGCAACCCGTGGGGCCCGGAGGGTGCCCGTGGGGTAGGTTCGCAACCTGCCATGAACCGGTCTCCACTCCGGCAGACTCGAAGTCCGCCCCACGGCCTCTGGGCTCAGCCCTTCGTGCCCAAGCCGAGGGTGTTGCGGCAGAAGGCGATGCTGCGGGCGAGCTCGGCGAGCTGATACTCCCGCTCGGCCGCGGCCCGGGCCTCACCCGCCGGCGGCCGGAAGGGCTCGAGCGGCCGGCCCCGCTTGGCGAGTGCCAGAAACGCCGCCAGATCCTCGGCCCGGCCGTCGGGAAACAGGTTCCAGAACTCGCGGTCGTAGATGGGAAACGTCCGCGGAAAGCCCGAGATCGTCTCGATGTGCACCGCCACGCCGGGGCAGACCTTCTCGAAGAGGTCGAAGAACGCGACCAAGTCCGTGCAGCCTTCCCCCATTGCCGTCCACTGGCAGGTGATGCCGCCGGGCGTGTCGCCGGCCGCGGGCGTCTCCCAGATCATCGTGTCGCGGAGGCTCGTGGTGGCCACGTGCGGGGCGAGGGCTGCAAGCGCCCGGCCGGGATCCTCGAGCGTCCAGCAGGCGTTGCCCGAGTCGAAGTTCACGCCCACCACGCCGCCTCCCGCCTCGGCCACGAGCCCGGCGAGCTCCCGCGACGTCAGGTCGCCGGCGTGGTTCTCGACGGCGATCTTCACGCCGGCGTCCCCGGCGAGCGACCGGCACTTTTTCAAGACAGCCACCGTGTCGGCGATTCTCGCCGCGATGCCCCCTTCGCTCCGGCGATCCTCCTGGTTGCCGAGCACCACGCGGAAGGCGGGCGAGCCCAAGGCCTTCGCCATCCGGATCCCGAGTGCCAGATGCTCCTCGGCCGTGCCCCAGTCGGGCTTGAAGGTCTGCGAGGTCGGGCAGATGCTCCACGAGCCGAGCACCAGGCTCACGCCCCGGTCGGCGGCATACCGCCGCAGCTCGCCGAGCGAGCCGTCGTCGAGCTTCCCCTCGAAGGGCGCGAAGTCGGTGATGAACAGCGAATCGCAGCGGAGGGCTTCGGCGTGATCGACGAGCTGGCGGGCGTTCCACTTCATGGCCCGGACGGCGAAATTGTCGTAGCCCAGCGGGATGCCCCGGCGGCGGGGCGCAGCCCGGGCCGCTGGCGCCAGGGCGGCAGCCGCCGTCAGGCCGCCGGCGGCGAGGAGATCCCGGCGGCTGATCACGCGCCGGCGTTCCATCAGAGCCTCGGCTTGGCCGGCGTGATGGGCGGCAGGAAGTTGGCCGCGCCCTGCGCCTTCAGCTTCCGCACGTAGACCTTGTCGCCGCAGGTCGCGAGCAGGTGGTCGAAGTCGGGGCCGCCGAAGCAGAGGTTCGAGACCCTGCCGTTGGGCGTGGGGATGATGCAGTTGACCCGCCCGGCCTGGTCGCAGACCTGGATCCCCATCCGCGTGGCCACATACAGCCGACCGTCGCGATCCACCCGCATCCCGTCGGCCCCCGAGTCGTCGGCCGTGTCGGGCACGTGGAGGTGGTAGTACCGCTGCTTGTGGGCGAGCGTGCCGTCGGGCCGCACCTGCCAGCTCCAGACCCAGTGGCTGCGGCTGTCGGCGACGTACAAGAGCGTCTGGTCGGGCGAAAGGCAGAGGCCGTTGGAGAACCTGAGGCCGGTGTCGACCACCGTGTCGGTGCCGTCGGGGGCGATGTGGTGGATCCGGCTCGGGCTCTTGCCGTCCCAGCCCGGCTCGGTCACGTAGATCCCGCCGGCAGAGTTCACGACCAGGTCGTTGCCCCGCCAGCCCTGGGCGAGCGTGGTCGGCTGTTTGGCGGGGCTCCAGGCGAGGATCGCGGTGTCGGCGGCGCTTGCCGCCACGAGCCGGCCGTCGGGGGCGAAGTTCTGGCCGTCGCCCCGCCGCGAATCCTCGAGCCAGACCTCGGCCGTCCACTCGGGCGTCACGCGGTAGGTCTTGGAGTTGCCCACGTCGTTGAAGAACAGCTCGCCCCTGGCGTTGGCCGCCGGTCCCTCGGTGAACTTGTAGCCCTCGCCCACGAGCCGCCAGTCTTCGCCGTCAAGGAGAATCTCCTGGAGCTGCGGGCTGCCCCGACCGCGGCCGGGCGGCTCCGGCCAGCCGGCCCAGAGCCACTCTATCGCCTGGGGAAACACCTCGGCGGCGTGCTTGCCGTTGTGGCCGCCGTCGCCCCAGGCGTGCTTCACCTCGTAGCCGGCGAAGGCGAGCGACCGCTCGAGCGCCTGGTTGGCGATCCACCAGTCGCCGCCGTAGATGTCGAGGTCGCCCGAGCCGTCTTCGAGAAACACGCGGATCGGCTTGGGCTCGACCTTGCGGACGAGGGTCGAGTAGACGTGGCCGCCCCGCAGGCCGACGTAGGTGCCGATCCCGCTGAACACGCGGGAGAAGGCGTCGGGCCGTTCCCAGGCGGCGGTGAAGGCACAGATCGCCCCCGACGAGTTGCCGCCGATCGAGCGGTCGGCCCCGCGCTTCGAGAGCACGAGCTTGCGGCCGTCGGCCGTCACTTTCGTCTCCACGGCCGGCAGCAGTTCGTCGAGGAGAAACGTCGCGTAGTCGCCGCCGAGCGAGTCGTATTCGAAGGAGCGGTTGAATCGCGGCAGGGCCCCGTCGCGGGCCGCCGGCACGACGCCCGGCTTCACGAACACGCCGATCGTGACGGGCATCTTCCCCGCGTCGATCAGCCGGTCGAAGACCCGCGGGGCGTCGGACTGCACGCCGTCTTGATTCACATGGACGCAGGCCGGGGTTTTCCCGTCGTATTGCCGGGGCACGTAGACGGTCACCTCGCGGCTGGTGCCGGGATAGACGCGGCTCGTGTCGAACGTGAAGGAGAAGGTCCCGCCGGCGGGCGGGGCCGCGGGGACGGCGGTGCCCGCCGGCGCGGGCTCGGCCGTGGCCTGGGCCTGGGTCGCCGAGGGGCTTGCCGTGGCGGCGCCGGCCGCCGGCTTCTCGAGCCGGTAGAGGGCTTTTTCGGTGCGCAGGAAAATCGCCCGGCCGACCGCGGCTGGCGTGGCATAGATGCCGCCGTCGAGGTGATTGGTCGCCAGCAGCTCATACTCCCGGCCCGGCTTGATCACGAAGGTGTCGCCGTCCCGGTTGCCCGCGTAGATCCGGCCGTCGGCGAACAGGGGCGACGACGAGAAGTTGCCCCCCAGCCGCTGCGACCAGACCAACTCGCCGGTTCGGGCGTCGAGGCAGGTGCCCACTCCCTTGTCGCTGACCATGTAGACCAGATCATCCACCACCAGGAGCGACGACATCGTGGGCACCCCCTTCTTCTCCCGCCAGGCGATCTCGGGGGGCCGGTCAGGGCCGGCCAGCTTCACGGCGAGTAATTCCGGCTGCATGAAGCTCGTGCTCAGAAAGAGCAGGTCGCCGCAGGTCACCGGCCGGGGCACGATCGAGAACCCGAGCACGCCGTAGCTCAGCTTCCAGAGCTCGCCTCCCGTGGCCGGATCGTAGGCATAGAGCCAGTCGGCCGCCGGCGAGACGAGCACCTCGCGGCCGCCGAGCGTGAGGATCACTGGCGTCCCATAGGCCTTCTTGAGCTGCGGGTCTTCCCGGAGCACGCCCGAGCGGGGTGTCTGCCAGGCGATCTGCCCGGTGGCCGTGTCGTAGGCGGCGATCGACTGCACGTCGCTGCCGTCCAAGTGCACGATCAGCTTGTCATGCCAGACGACCGGCGTGCTGCCCGGGCCGTTCTCGTGGTTGAGCCGCAGCTCGCGGTTGGTCCAGAGCAGCCGGCCCGAGGCGGTGTCGATGCAGGCGGCGCCGAAGTCGCCGCAGTGGCAGTAGAGCCGGCCGGCGGCGAGCACCGGCGAGGGGGAGGCGTAGGAGTTGAGCTTGTGGATCGGCTGGGGGTCGGGAATCGTGAACAGTTCGACGTCGTGCAGGATCCGGCCGGTGGTCTGGTCGAGGCAGACCGCCCGGATCGTCACCGGACCGGAGACGGCCAGCTGGCCGGCCATGCGGTTGCCCGCCAGCCGCCGGGCCTGCTCCTCGGGCGACGCCTCTCGCTCGATGGCGGTCGTCACCCAGACCTGCCCGCCACCGATCACCGGGCTCGACCAGCCGCGGCCGACGAGCGGCGTCTTCCAGACGACATGCTCGGTCTCACTCCAAGTGACCGGCAGATCGTGGGCGGCCGGGGCATGGCCGTCGCCGGCCGGCCCCCGCCACTGCGGCCAGTCGGGCCCGCCGCCGACGGCCGGTCCGGCCAGGCAGGCCAGGGCGATGCACCGCGACCAGAGGTGGAAGGCAGGCCGGGAGAGCATTAGGCGTGGGGCGGGGAACGACTGCCTTGAAAGATCGGACATCCTACCCGTTCCTGAGCCCGATGTCGCTCTGGCGGCAGCCAGCTTCGAGGCCGCGAAACCGGCCTGATTTCCTCTTTTCTCGGGGTCGCCCTGCTTGCTACCTTCCCCTCATTCGACCCCGGGGCAGTGGCTCGTATGGCTGACAGGGCTGGCGTGATGAGAGCGACCTGCCGCGGACTTGCGGCCTGGGCGTGCCTGGTCTCTCTGACGGCCGCCGCTGAGCCGGGCGAGCCGGCTGCATTCCCGAGCTCGGTCGGCCTGCGGGTCGAGAGCACCCTCGTGGCCGGCGACAAGCCGGTGGCCCGCAGCCTGACGCTGTTTCGCGACGGGGTGGTCTGGGACTTCCTCGAATTGCCCGCGTTGGCTTCAAGCCCGCTGGCCAAGGCCCAAGGGATGCAGCTCGTCGAGATCGTGCTCCACGACCCGGCCCGCGAGCGGGTGGTGGTGATCGACCCCGTTCGCCACCTCAAGACCGAGATTCCCCGGGTGCGGCTCGAGCGGCTGGGCGTGTCGCTGGCCACCTGGGCCCGCACGAACGACGACCGGCTCATTCGCTGGGCCGGCGGCCCCGACTTCGAGGAGGGGTTTTGCGAGCATGACGATCGGCTGGAACTGGCCGGCCCCCGGGTCCGCTACGTGGTCCGCCATGCCGCGGCCTCGTCACCGGAGGAGGCCGCCAGCTACCGGCAGTTTGCCGACACCGCGATCCTGCTCAAGGCGCTCTTGCAGCCGGGAGGCATCCCCCCCTTCCCGCGGCTGGCGATCAACCGCCGGCTCGAGGAGGCCGGCGCGATTCCGGCCGAGGTGATCCTCGAGATCGAGCCCCGGGGCGTCTCGCTGGGGGGAGCCGCGACCAAGCTCAAGGGGGAGCACCGCAGCCACCCGCGGATCCTGGCCGAGGACCTCGAGCGGATCGAGGAGGCCGAGGCCCAACTGGCCGCCGCCGAGCCGGTCGAGCTGGCTGAGTTCGCCGCCGCCCACGCCTCCTCCGGTCCCTGATGGCCGGTTCCTGAAGCCGCTCCGGCCCCTCCCGGCGCCGCCGGCACAACAGGCACCGACGGCGCCATTGCTTGCCCGCCCAAGAAAACCTGCGCCGCCGGACGATGTTCCCTGCGGCTCACATCTTTCCCAACCCGCCGCGTCGCGACCTCCTGTCGCCCCGCAGCCGGCGGTCAGAAGGAGCGACGCGGAGGGGGCGTCGGGGGCCGGTGGACGGGAGGCGGACAAGCGGCCGCGGCCCGGGCATTGACACGTGTACAGTTCCCCCGGCATATTCATTCCATTCATTCCTGGTCTCACACGGAGGTTCTCCATGCTCGTACTTTCCCGAAAGCAGAACGAACGGATTCGCGTCGGTGACTCGGTGGTCGTCACCGTGGTCCGAGTCAGCGGCGACAAGGTGCGGATCGGGATCGAGGCCCCGGCCGACGTCCGGGTGCTCCGTGACGAGCTCGACGACGACAGCCTGGGCGACGTGGCCCTCGACGCCGCCGCGGAAGTGCCGATTCCAGGATTCCTGAGGTTCGTGGGCTAGCCTCGGGGCGGCCTGGGCCGCGACAATTCAGGGGTGGACGCCGACCCGCTCATCGTGCCCCCTGCCGACGACGACTTCGAGCCGTCGCAGCCGCCCCGTCGGGGCTGGCTGCGACGGTTTCTTGTTTTCCTCCTGGCCCTGGCTCTGGTGCTCACAGCGGTGGCGGCCGGGCTCGGGATCGGGCCGCAGTTTCACCGCGAGCGGCTGGCCGTAGGCGGCCCGCTCGAGGGGCGGGCAACAGCCGCGGCGGCCGCCACCGCCGAGCAGGATGCCCGCCGGCTGGTCACGGCCGCCTCGGCGGTGCATGCGGCGCTCCAGCGGGTCGGCCCCTGGGAGGCCCTGTTTACCGAGCGCGAGCTCAACGCCTGGCTGGCCCTCGACCTGCCTCGCAACCATGCGGGCCTGGCCGGCGACTGGGCCCGCGACGCCCGGGTCGAGCTCTTGCCCGGCCGGCTCCGGGCCGGCTGCCGGGTGGGCCGCTGGCCGCTCTCGACCGTGGCCTGGATCGAGGCCGAGGTCCGGCTGCGGGCGGCCAATCAGCTGGTGATCGCCCTCACCGATGCCCGGCTGGGCCTGGTGCCGATCCCGCGGGGGCCGATCCTCCAGGCCCTGGCCCGACGGCTCGACAGCCTGGGAATGGTGAGCGAAATCCGCCGCCTCGAGGCCACGAGCGTGCTGGTGGTGTACATTCCCTCCACCCACGAGGCGGGCGGCGCCAGCCACTGGCTCGAATCGCTCCTGCTCGCCCCCGGCGAGGTGGCCATCGCCGGCGAGACCCGCCGCGGGCCGCCGGCCGGCCGGTGAGGGACGTAGGCAAGAAAGAGGATTTCGGCGGCCGCCAGGCCGGCAGGACGCGACAGGTGACACTCCGGCGATGGCACGACTGACCTTTCTGGGCGCCGCCGGCGTCGTGTCGGGCTCGCGGCACCTGCTCGAGGCCGGCGGCCGGCGGGTGCTCTTCGACTGCGGGCTCTTCCAGGGCGAGAAGGAGCTCCGGCTCCGCAACTGGCAGCCGCTCGGCGTGCCTCCGGCCTCGATCGACGCCGTCGTGCTCACCCACGCCCACATCGACCACTCCGGCTGGCTGCCCCGGCTGGTGCGGGAAGGGTTTCAAGGCCCGATCATGGCCACGCCGGCCACGGCCGACCTCCTGCCCCTCTTGCTCTACGACTCGGCCAAGTGCCAGGCGGAGGATGCCGCCTACGCCAATCGGCACGACTATGCCAAGCACCACCCCGCCCTGCCCCTCTACGAGGAGAAGGACGTGACGGCGGCCCTGCGGCTGGTGCAGACCGGCCCCCGCGGGGTCTGGTTCGAGCCCGCGGCCGGCATCCGCTGCCGCTACCACGACGCCGGCCACATGCTCGGCAGCGGCTTCGTCGAGGTCGAGGCGGCGGCCCCCGACGAGCGGCCGGTGCGGATCGTGTTCTCCGGCGACGTGGGCCGCTACGACGCCCCGCTCTACAAGGATCCCGCCCCACCGCCCCCCTGCGACTACCTGGTTTGCGAGAGCACCTACGGCGACCGTGACCATCCCGCCGGCCGGCCCCTGGAAGAGCTCGAGCGGGTCGTGCACGAGTCCATCGCCCGGGGCGGGCTGTTGCTCGTGGCCTCGTTCGCGGTCGGCCGGGCCCAGCAGCTGGTCTACCTGCTCCGCACGCTGATGGCCTCCGGGCGGGTGCCGGAGGTGCCGGTCTGGGTCGATTCGCCGATGGCCAGCGAGGCGATGCAGATCTTCCGCCGGCACAAAGGGGAGCACGACTTCAGCGAGGCCAAGCTGGCGGGGGTGGCCGAGGCCCTGGCCAGCCCGTTCGTGCGGATCGCCCAGACGGCCGCGGAGTCGAAGGGGATCAACGCCCACGACGGCCCCGGCATCGTGATCGCCTCCAGCGGGATGATGAACGGCGGCCGGATCCTCCACCACCTCGCCCGCCGCCTGCCCGACGAGAAGACGACCGTGCTGGTGGCCGGGTTCCAGCCCAAGGGCACCCGGGGCCGGACGCTCCTCGACGGCGCCGCCACGCTGCGGATCCACGGTCGCGACATCCCCGTCCGGGCCGCGGTGCGGCGGATCGACGCCTTCTCGGGCCACGCCGACCGCGGCGAGATCGGCCGCTGGCTGGCCGACCTGCCGGCTCCCAAGACCACCTTCCTGGTCCACGGCGAGCCGGCGGCCGCCCGGGGGATGGCCGAGTTTCTGACCACCACCCGAGGCTGGCAGGCGGTCGTGCCCCGGCTCGGGCAGACCTTCGAAGTACCGGGGTAGAGTGGCAGGATCGGTTTCCCCTCCCGTCGTTACCCCCTTTCCCCCCGCGAGCACCACCGATGGCCAAGAAGACGAGCACCCACCGGCCCCCGGCCACCCCGCCCGGCAAGGCCTGCCCGATCCTGCCCGACACCGTGCTCGGCGACGATGTGGCGCTCGTCGCCGAAAACATGGAGCGGATCCTGGCCTCCCCGAGCTACCTCCTCGCCCAGGAAGACAAGGCTCTCCTCACGATGGAGGAGATGCGGGGCGTGCGGATGCTGCTCGAGCTCGGCAAGCCCGAGCTCGCCCTCCAGGCCGACAAGATCCACTCCACCGTGATCGTGTTCGGCGGCACCCAAATCGTCGATCGGCCGGCCGCCGAACGGCGGCTCTCGGAGGCCCGCCGGGCCGCGGCGGCCAAGCCCGATGACCGGAAGGCGGCCCGCGAGGTGGTCCGCTCGGAGCGGCTGCTCGCCCAGGCCCACTACTATGACTCGGCCCGCCAGTTCGCCAAGCTCGTCTCGATCGACAACCAGTGCGAGAGCCAGCGGGACTACGTGGTGGTCACCGGCGGCGGCCCCGGGATCATGGAGGCGGCCAACCGGGGCGCCTTCGACGTGGGCTGCAAGTCGATCGGCCTCAACATCAAGCTGCCGGCCGAGCAGCAGCCCAATCCGTTCATCACGCCGGAGCTGTGCTTTCAGTTCAAGTACTTCGCGCTCAGGAAGTTTCACTTCATCCTCCGGGCGGCGGCCGTGGTGCTCTTCCCGGGCGGCTTCGGCACGCTCGACGAGATGTTCGAGACCCTCACCCTCCGCCAGACCCACCGGATGCAGCCGGTGCCGATCATCCTCTTTGGGCATGACTACTGGTCGAAGGTGATCGACTTTCAATACCTGGCCGACAGCGGCGTGATCGGCGACCACCACCTCGACCTGTTCACCTACGCCGAGACGCCGGAGGAAGCCTGGCAGCAGATCCTCGACTTCCATTCCCGGCCTCAGCAGGAGTAGGAGCGGCCAATGGAGTCGGTGGCACTGGTGACCGGCGGGGCCCGCGGGGTCGGGGCGGCGGCGGTGCGGGCCCTGGCGGCCCGGGGCCATGCCGTGGCGATCCACTGCCATGCCTCGCTGCGGGAGGCCCGCGAGCTGGCGGCCGAGCTGACCGCGGCCGGGGGCCAGGCCCTGGCGGTGACGGCCAACTTCCGGGAGGAGGGGGCCGTGCGGGCCATGGTGCACCGGGTCGCCGACGCCTTCGGGCGGATCGATATCGTGGCCGGCTGCGCGGGCCGGCGGCGGCCGGGCCGGCTCGAAGAGCTCGCCGGCGCTGAATTGGCCGCCGACTATGAGGTCAACGTGATCGGGCCCTTTGTCGTGGCCCAGGAGGCGGCGGCCGTGATGGCCGGCCAGCCCGAGGGGGGCCGGATCGTGGCCCTGGCCGCCGCGGGCCGGCCCGATCCCGACGCGATCGCCTTCGCCGCCAGCCAGGGAGCCCTCCCTGCCCTGATGGCGTCGCTCGCTGCCGCCTGCCGGGCCCGCCATCCACGGCTCCGGGCGGGCTGCCTGATCGTGCCCGACCCGACGCCCGAGCCGGCCGCCCTCGCGGCGCTCATGCTCGAGCGGCTCGACGAGCTTGGCCGTGTGGGCGACCCGTAGCCGCGGGTTTGGCCGACGGAGTTTTGCGGCCCTTGTTGGCGAACCCTAGCCGCGGGTTTTCAACCCGACGGACAGCGCGACGAAGCCAACCGGAAACGCCTCGTCAACTGGCCGGCGGGATACAATCCCGCCGCTACGTGGGCCTCGTCAACTGGCCGGCGGGATAGAATCCCGCCGCTACGTGGGGGCCGTCAACTGGCCGGCGGGATGATAATCCTGCCGCTACAGGCCGGCCGGGAGGCGGATCTCGAAGGTGCTGCCTACGCCCGGGGTGCTCGCGACGGTGATGCTGCCGCCGTGGGCCTGCACGATGTGCTTGACGATCGAGAGGCCCAGCCCCGTGCCGCCGAGCTTCCGGCTGCGGGCCTTGTCGACCCGGTAGAACCGCTCGAACAGCCGGGGCAAATGCTCCTCCTTGATCCCTGTCCCCTGATCAGCCACGCGGATCACGAGCTGCTCGCCATCGGCCCCCGGCTCGCTGCCAGGTTCGCGAGCGGCCTCGAGCCGCACCTCCCGCCCCGGCTCGCTGTACTTGATCGCGTTGTCCACCAGATTGATCACCGCCTGCTCCAAGAGCGGCGGATTGACCGCCGCCTCGAGCGTGTCGGGGCAGTGCGTCTCCAGCCGGATCGACCGCTCGATGGCCCGGGGGCCGCAGTCGACGAGCGCCGCCCGGAACACCTCGGCGATCCGGGTCGGCTCGAGGGGCAGGTTGCCCGCCCCCTCGCTCTGCTCGATCCGCGACAAAGCCAGCAGGTCCTCGATGATCGAGGCCAGCCGATCGGCCTGCCGCCCCACGATCTCGAGGAACCGGCGGGCGTTCCCCGGATCCTCCACCGCCCCGTCGAGCAGCGTTTCCACGAAGCCCTTGATCGAGGCGACGGGGGTCTTGAGCTCGTGGGAGACATTGGCCACGAAGTCCCGCCGCACCGTCTCCAACCGCTCGATGTCGGTCACGTCGTTGAGCACGATCACCGCCCCCCCCTCCCCCGAGACGTCGCGGAGGGCCGTGCCCCGCAGCCGGATCGTGCGGTCCCGCTGGCCGCGGAGGACCAGGTCGTCTTCGACGGGCTCGCGGCAGTCGATCGCCAGGAGGGCGAACCGCCGGAGGTCGGGATTGCGAACCACCTCCTGGAGCGGCCGCCGGAGCACGTCCTCGAGATCGACGCTCAACAGGTCGGCCGCCGCCCGGTTCATCCCCACGATCCGCTGCCGGGCGTCGATCGCCAAGACCCCCTCGATCATGCTGCCGAGCACCGCCTCCTGCTGCGTCCCCTGCCGGCCGATGGTGAGGCCGCGTTCGACGAGCTGCTCCCGCAGCCGGCCGAAGGCGGCGGCCAGCCCGGCCACCTCGGCCAGGTCGGTGTGGGGCAGGGCCGCCTCGACCTCGCCGCCAGCCAGCCGGCCGGCGGCCTCGCAGAGGGCCTCGACCGGCTGGGCCGCCCGCCGGGCCACGAGCCAGCCTCCGGTGATCGCCGCCGCGGCGGCCGCCGCCAGCCCGCCGGCCAGCCGGGCCTGGGCCCGCCGTAGCGATTCGTCGGCCGCGGAGGTGTCGGCCGAGAGCGCGACGATCCGCCGGGGGGACTCGCCCGGCCCGCCCGCGGGCACGGCCACCACCAGCCGGCGGCGGCCGGTGGCGATGTCGTAGCGGGTGTCGCTGGCCGGGCGTCCGCGGCGGGCCTCGGCCACGAGCGGCCCCATCAACCGGCTCCCGTCAGCCTGCCCCGGCTCGCCGTCGAGCGAGCCGCCGTCGCCGGTCAGCACGCTTACCTCCAGGTCAGCCGCTGCCGTGAACCGCTCGAGCTCGCGGCGGAAGTTGCTGCCTGAGGGCTCGGCCTCGCCGAGCAGTCCGGCCAGCCCGCGGCCCAGTTCGAGCAGCCGCTGCCGCTGGGCCTCGGTCGCCAATCGGGCCAGCTGCACGCTCCCCAGCCAGAGGCAGCCGGCCAGCACCACGGCCACCAGTCCGCACCAGCCGGCGAACAGGTGCCAAGTGAGCCGGGTGCGGGGCATGCGAGTCGGACCGTGCTGGGCGCGTGGAGGAGGGAGCGCGACAGCTGGATATCGTAGGCCCGGGCCGCCGGCACGGGCTATCGGAAGCTGGAACTGCAGCGGCTTCAGGATAGTCCGTCACGGCGTGCCGGACCTACACGGCGTGCCGGACCTCTGGGTGTCAGGCCCGGAACCGGTAGCCCACGCCGCGAACGGTCTCGATGTAGGAGCCGGAGGCCCCGAGCTTCTTGCGGAGGCCGGCGATCTGAACATCCACCGATCGCTCCGTGACAGGATAATCCTCCCCCTTGACCGCGTCGACGATCTGGGGGCGGGTGTAGGCCCAGCCCGGCCGGCGGGCCAGAAACAGGAGCAGGGCGAACTCGGTGTAGGTCAGCTCCAGGAGCCGGCCGGCGAGGGTCGCCTCATGCCGGCCGGGGTTGATCGCCAGTTCGTGGACCTCGATCGTCAGCTCGACCTCGGCCTGCCGCTTGGCGTCGTGGCGGCGGAGGAGGGCCTTGATCCGGGCGGTCAGCACCCGGGGGCTGAAGGGCTTGGCGATGTAGTCGTCGGCGCCCCGGTCGAGGCCGGCGATCATGTCGCCCTCCTCGCTCTTGGCGGTGAGCATCACGATCGGCACCTCGCGGGTCCGGGCGTCGCCCTTGAGCCGCCGGCAGACCTCCAGGCCGTCCACGGCCGGAAGCATCAGATCGAGCACGATCAGGTCGGGGGGATCCTTGCGGGCGACCTTGAGCGCCTCTTCGCCGCTGCCCACGCAGGCGACGTCGTAGCCTTCCTTGGCGAGGTTGTAGCGGACGAGTTCGAGGAGATCGTCTTCGTCGTCCACCACGAGGATCCGATGGGCCGGAGCCGGCTGGCCTTCCTTGGACTTCGTCGACGCGTGCTTCACGAGGGCTTCCTGCTCGGCGGGGGCGACGGTGTTCATGGCTGGGCCATGGTGGGGAGCGAGGCGAGAGGAGGACCGACGCCGAGGCCGCGGACCTCGACCGAGACAGTATGCCCGGCCCCCGGCGGCCGCCAATCGTGAGAATTCGATGAAGGTCGCAGCAGCAGGAAAGGGGAAAGGGGACAGTCCCCTGCGGGGACAGTCCCCGGGCCTCACGAAAGCAGGAGTTCGACGTCTTCGGCCGTCAGGTTGGCGACCATCCCGGCATCGGCCCGCACGATCGACTCGGCCAATTCCCGCTTCTTGTCCTGCAGCGCCAGGATTTTCTCTTCCACCGTGTCGCGGGCGATCAGCCGGTAGGCGAACCCCCGCCGGGTCTGGCCGATCCGGTGGGCCCGGTCCACCGCCTGGGCCTCGACCGCCGGGTTCCACCAGGGGTCGAGGATGTAGATGTAGTCGGCGGCGGTGAGGTTGAGCCCCTGCCCCCCTGCCTTCAGGCTCACCAGGAACAGCCGGCAGCTCTCGTCCTCCTGAAACCGGGCCACGCGGGCCTGCCGGTCGGTGGTCCGGCCGTCCAGGTATTCGTAGGTCAGCGGCCGGGCGTCGAGCCGGCGGCGGAGGATCGCCAGGAAGCTGGTGAACTGGCTGAACACGAGCACCTTGTGCCCTTCGTCGATCACCTCCTCGAGCTGCTCGAGCAGCGTGTCGAGCTTGGCCGAAGGCTCGTCGATCCGGCCGGGATCGACGAGGCCCGGATGGCAGGCGGTCTGCCTGAGCCGGAGCAGCGCCTCGAGAACCGCGATCCGCGACCGCCCCAGGCCCATCCGGCCGATCCGGCCGGTGAGCTCCGCCCGGAAGTGATCGCGGAGCTCGTCGTAGGCCTGCCGCTGCGTCTCGCCGAGCTCGACGTAGAGCGTCTGCTCGGTCTTCTCGGGCAGGTCGGCGAGCACCTCGGCCTTGGTCCGCCGCAGCAGGTAGGGCCGCACCGCCCGGGCCACCACGTCGGCGCTGCCGCGGCCGTCGGCCAGAAACTTCCGCAGCCGGCTGGCGCTGCCGAGCTGGCCGGGGTTCAAAAATTCGAAGATGCTCCACAGCTCGCCGATGTGGTTCTCGACCGGCGTGCCGGTGAGGGCCAGCCGGTGGCGGGCCTTGAGCAGCCGGCAGGCCTTGGCCGCCTGGCTGGCGGCGTTCTTGATCGACTGGGCCTCGTCGAGGATCACGTAATCGAACTCGGTTTCCCGGTGGCGGACGATGTCCCGCCGCAGCGTGCCGTAGGTGGTGATCACGATGTCGTGGTTGGCCAGATCGCCGGCCAGGTCGGCCCGGGCGTTGCCGGTGTGGTTGGCCACCTGGAGGGCGGGGGCGAACTTCCGCGCCTCGTCCATCCAGTTGAAGACCAGGCTCTTGGGCACCACCACGAGGCTCGGCCGGCGGGGAATCCCTCCGGCGGCGAGCTCCTGCTTGCGGCGGGCCAGGAGGGCGAGCACCTGGATCGTCTTGCCGAGGCCCATGTCGTCGGCCAGGCAGCCCCCCAGGCCGAGCCGCTCGAGGAACACGAGCCACCCCAGACCCTCCCGCTGGTAGTGCCGGAGCGTCCCCTCGAAGCCGGCCGGCTCCTGCTCGGCCTCCGGTCGCTCGCCGGCCGTGAGCTGGTCGCGGAGCCGCTCGAAGGCCTCGTCGAAGTGGGTCCGTGGCTGGCCGGCCAAGAGCGCGTCGAGCAGGGCCACCTGGATCCGGCCATAGCGGAGCCGGCCGTCGTGCTTCTGAGCCAGGGCCGCGAAGGGGGCGAACTCGGCGGCGAACGAGTCGGGCAGGATCCCGAGCGACCCGTCGGCCAGCTCTACCGACCGCGTGCCGGCGGCCAGCGCCTCGAGCAGGGCCGGCAGCTCCGCCCGCACGCCCCCGAAATCGATCTCGGCCGAAAGCTCGAACCAGTCGATTCCGCTGGTCACGTTCCAGGCCACGCTGCCGGCCGGCCGGTAGCGCCGACCGGCCACCTCCACCGTCCAGCCCGTCGCCGCCAGCTGGGCCACCGAGCCGTCGAGCCGATTGCGGGCCACCTCGACGTGATGGGCGAGGTTGGCTCCGTCCACGGCGGCCCCGCGGGGCGGGGAGAAGCCGTGCCGGGGCAGCTGGGCAAGGGCCTCCCGCTCGGCCCCCCGGTCGCGGCGGACAAACACCTTGCGATCGGCGTCCGCCGCACCGCCGGCCGGGTCATCGGCGGCGATCAGGATCCCGGCATAGTCGAACCAGATCCGGCCGGCCAGCTGGACTCGGCCCTGGGGACGGCGGCGGCCAGGCGCCGGCTCGTCGAGGGAGACTGCCGGCGAGTCGTCGAGCACCAGCCGGGGCCGGGGCGGCCCCGACTCGATCCGCCAGCCGGTCCAGGCCGGCAGGACGACGCGGGGCACGTCGGCGAGCAGGGCCAGCCGCTCGATGAGGCCGTCGCACTGCGCGGAGGCCAGCTCGATGGGCCCGCGGCGCTCGAACTGGTCAATCCAGCCGGCCGCCGCGGTGGCCTCCAGGCGGGCGATCCGGTCGGCGAACACGACGATCCCCGCCTTGAGAATCGCCTTCGGCTCGGTGAGCGGCTTCCGCTGGCTGCCGCGGACGAGGGCCGCGGAGAGCGTGGCCTTGGCGGGCCGGCGGGGCTCGGCCTCGTCGTCGTCGCGGCGGCTGCGGGGCAGGTCGTCGTCGTCGGGCCCGACCAGGAAGGCCAGCTCCCAGGGGCGGCCCCCATCCCAGGTCAGGGGCACGATCTGCTCGGGGGCCCGCCGGGGCTCGGGCTGGCTCACGAGCCGGCCGGTCTCGCAGAGGGCCGCCAGGTGGGTGGCCGCCGAGGCGGGGCTGACCACGAGCTTGGCGATCGAGCGCCGCTCGAGCGGCGTCGGCAGGCCGCCATCGACGCTCGCGGCCGCCCCTGCGAGCCGGCCCAGGAGCTCCTGCTCAGCCTGGTCAAGATCGGCAAACTCGACCTCGCCGGGGCCGATCACGATCGGTCGCGGCCGGCCGGTGGCGTTGCCGGCCACGTCGAGCTGCATCCGACAGGGGGTGAGCACGGCCGCCCGGGCGTCGGTCGAGGCGCCGATTTCGAGCAGAAACACGAGCGCCCCGCCGGCCCGCCGGGCATCGGGAATCTCGATGCCGGTCGACCGCATCATGGGCTCGACGAGCCGCCGCCGCTCCTCGAGTTCCGTGGCCCAGGCGGGCAGCCGGGCGGCTCCGCGGGGAGTGCCCCGGCTGATCGTGGTCACCGGGGCGGCCCGCTCGCCGCGGGCCGCGGGCCGCAACGGCGGCGGCGGATCATCTGCGGCGGCGGCCTCGCCGTCTTCTTCGAGGTCGGCGCCGGGCTCCGCGATGACGTCGAGCTCGACGGGCGTCTGCTCGTGGATGCCGGAGAACAAACCGCGGCGATCGACCTCGAGGATCACCGCGGCCAGCGTGGCACAAGGCTGGCCGGCCCGGCCCGCCGCCGAGGAGCAGCGGCTCTCGAGCGTCATCCCGCCGCGGCGGTGGGCCGAAAGCTCGAGGAACACCTCGTGCTCCTCGCCGCCGTCTTGGGCCACCAGTGCCCGCACCTGCCCGACCCGGGGGCAGGAAACCTTGGTGGGAGTGATCCCGCGGGCCCGGGCGACGTCTGCTGGCTTGAACAGATGGAAGAGGCGGGTTTCGAGGGTCTTCATGGAGCCTGCGGTTCGGGCCGGTACCCGCGGCGGCCCGCCAGGCGGGATGCCGCGAAACGAGCCATCCTACTCTGCCCGCTCCAGCGGATAAAACCCCTGGCCAGAAACGCGGCCGCCCCTTCCGTTGGTCGGGGTTGCCCGTGCCATCTCGCCGGACGCTCGCTGAGGGCATCCTGCCCTCCGCTCGCTCGATGGAAACCGTCCTTCGGCATCCTGCCTCCGGACGGTTTCCAACGCCGTCGAGACAGCACGGGCAACCCCTCCCTCGACCCGCACGTAGCGGCGGGATTTCCTGGCGGGCAGGCGGAGCCTGGTATCCCGCCGGCCAGTTGGCGTCGCGTTTCCAGTACCGCTGTTTCCGGTTGGCTTCTT
>CAYRNG010000156.1:0-24638 GCA_964425395.1 uncultured Candidatus Kuenenia sp.
CCCCGCCCCCGAAAGGTGGTGAGCCGCGTTCGCCGTCGGCGGCCGCCGGAACGCGGCTGCGAGAACACCTTTTGGAGGGCTTCTTGAACCACGTCGCTGAGCGTGCAGGACCGCTCGGCCGCGAGTTGTTTGGCCCGGCGAAGCAGGTCGTCGGGGATTGTGACCGTGGTTCTCATGCATCAAAATGTAGGCAGCCTGCATCATGATGTCCAACGCGGGTGGCGGGGCCGTTACCGGAGTGGGGCCAGAGCGATTTTTCAAACCAGGAAAAGGCCGCTGAGATCCTGGCCTGGATGAAGGGGTTGGTCGAAGCGGAAAAGCGGGATGGCACATACCTGCCCGATCTGCTCCTGCCCGATGTCACCGCCGAAGACCATCCCCTATGCCACGGGGAAACCCGCCTTCATCGCGGCTTATGGTGAGTGCGACGGCGGGGCCACGGCCGGTCCCGTCTGCCCGGGCTTTGGCGGCCGCTGCTGTTTCGCGGCCGGCCAGGTCGGCCCCTCGGCGGCGACCTCGGCCTGGTAGGCCGCCAGCCGCCGCATCATCGCGGAGAGCCGCTCGGGCTCCCGGGCGGCCAGATCGGTCGTCTCCGCGAGGTCGCTTGCCAGGTCGTAGAGCTCGGGCTTCTTGAGCTGCTCGTCCACCACGATCTTCCAGGGGCCCTCCCGGTAGGCCACCATCCCGCCCCAGCGCCAGTACAACGGCTCCGGCCGCTCGATCGGCGCACCGGCGAGGGCCGGCAGGAGATTGACGCCGTCGAGCTTCACGTCCGGGGGCGGCTCGACGCCCGCCGCCGCCAGCGCCGTGGGAAAGAAGTCGCTGCCGATCACCGCCAAGTCGCTCGTGCTGCCCGGCTCGATCATCCCGGGCCAGCGGACGATGCCCGGCACGCGGTGGCCCCCCTCGTACATCGACCGCTTCCGGCCGCGGAGCGGCCCGGCGAGGCCTCGGCCCGGCCCCTTGTCGCCCGCCCCCTCGGGGCCGTTGTCGCTGGTAAAGAACACGAGCGTGTTGGCGGCCACGCCGAGCTCGTCGAGGGCCTTCATGACGGTGCCGAAGGCGTCGTCGAGCTGGGTGACGTTGGCCCGGTAGGTCCGCTCCTCGGGATCGGCGATGCCCGCGTGGAGCTTTTCGTATCGCTCCGCCGACGCGATCGGGTAATGCGGCTCGTGCGTCCAGACGGCGAGGAAGAAGGGTTTTGTTGTGTCCCGCTTTTGCTCCAGCCACGTCACCGCCTCCTTGGCGATGAACGGCGCCGAGTAGTCGTCCACCTTGCCGATGGCCGTGCCGTTGCGGACGAAGTTGATCGGGAAGGCGTGGCTGGGGGCGGCGTTGTTCTGCGTGCCGAGCCACCAGTCGTAGCCGTGGGCGTCGGGCTGCGGCTGTTCGGGGGAGTTGAACTTGCCGTTCAGGTGCCACTTGCCGACATGGCAGGTATCGTAGCCGGCCGCTCGCAAGAGCTTTGGCAGGGCGACTTCGCTCGTCCGCAAGTGGATCGGGCTGTTCTCCGGAATCCAGGTGAACACGCCGTTGCGATAGGGCGTGCGGCCGGTGAGCAGGCTCGACCGCGAGGGGGAGCAGACACTCGAGGCGGAGTGGCAATCGGTGAGCCTCAGGCCTTGGGCGGCGAACCGATCGAGGTTTGGCGTGATGGCGGCCGGGTTGCCGTAGCAGCCCAGTTCTCCGTAGCCGAGATCATCGGCCAGAAACAAGACGATGTTGGGTCGGTCGTGGCCGGTGGCCGCGGGGGTCACGCGGGCCGCCGGCGGGGCACCGGCAGCAGGGGGCAGAGCCGCGGCCGGAGGCGTGCGATCGGCACCCGGGCCCGGGTGGCCACTCCCGTGCCGCAGGCCCGCAGGCAGGTCATCTCCCGCCTCGAGGAACGCGAGCAAGTCGAGTATCTCATCCCGCTCGAGCACGTTGACGAGCCCCGCCGGCATGGGCGAGACCCGCGCCGGCACCCGCTCCTCAATCTGGCTCTTGGAGATCGTAACCACGCTCTCGGGCACGAGCAGATTGGGCGTCACCCGGAGCGACTCGGCCGTCTCGCCCGTGACCACGCCCGAGACCACCCGGCCGCTCTCGAGCACGAACTGCACGGTCCGGTAGCCCTCGGGGATCTCCCGCGACGGCTCGAGGATGTGGTCGAGGAGCTGCCGGCCGCGCCACTTCTTCACCGTCTCGACGAGGTTCGGCCCCAGGTTCACGCCGTGGCCGGCGGCCACGTGGCACTGCGAGCACTGGGCCTTTACGAACGCATGAAAACCCCGCTCGATCGCCGCCGGGTCGGTCGGCGTGGCCACCGTCTTGAAGTCGTCGCCCGTCCAGGCCCGCACGAGCTTCGGCCGGCACTCGGCCAGGAGCTGCTCGGCTTGGCTCGCGTCATCGGCCACCACCATCCGGCCGTTCATTACGATCCAGTGGCCAGGGAAAGTACAGACATATGGGTAGACGCCCGGCTCGGTCGGCGCCGCGAACCGGAGCACGTGGACGAGTGCCTTGCGGGTCGGGCCGATCATCGGCGTAGCGGCCACGATCTGGTCTCGCTGCGACTCGGGGAGAAAATCGCCGCTGGCGTTCTTGGGATCGCGGGCCATCTCGTTGGCGGCCACGCCCACCGCGGCGAGCGACCCCGGCTTCACGATCACGAGGTTGTGGTCGGTGGCGTCGGGGTTCGTGAACACGAGCTTCACCGGCTGGCCCGGCCGGACCGTGAACTCCTGCTGTGTGAACAGCATCCGCTCGGGCTGGCAGGAGATCTCGACCGTGGCCAGCTCCTTGCGGGCGTCGAACTCGGCCTCGGCCTTCGAGGGCTTCGGGGCCTTGATCGCGGTGGCCTTTTCCATCCGTTTCAAGAGCGCCGGGATCGGCGAGGCCGGGTCGGCCTTCCAGTGGCGGGAGAGTGGCGCGGAACGGGCGGCCGCGGCCGCCGCGTAGGCCAGGTGGCCGCCGAGCGGGTGGCGGAGGATCTCCTCGAGGCTCGCGCAGGCCTCGGGCGTGCCGATCCAGCTTGCCGTGATCGCCGCCTCGAGTCGCACGAGGCCGGCCGGGTCGGCCGCCGCCCGGGCCAGAAGTTCGTGTCGGTCGGGCAGCGAGCCGTGCCAGTACCGCAGCTGCCGGATCGCCGTGGCCCGCACGCGATGGTCGGCCGAGCCAAAGAGGGCCACGAGCAAGTCCGGCCGCACGGACCCGACCGTGGAGAGAGCCCACATGCCCTCGACCAGCTTGCGTTCGCGGGCTGAATCGTCGGCCGAGAGCGCGTCGAGCCAGCGGTCGATCGCCTGCGCCGCGGCGGCGGGATCGCGGGCGGCCAGTTCGCGGGTGGCGAGATAGCGGACCCGGCTCTCGCGGTGACCCAGCAGCGCGGCGAGCTCGTCATCGGAGGCGGCTGCGATCGTGGGCAGCGGCGGCACGGCCTGCCCCTTGGCCGTCACCCGCCAGATCCGGCCCGACTCCCGGTCGCGACGGCTGTCGCGAAGCGAGTACTGGGCGTGCCCCTTCACCGGGTTGTACCAGTCGACGATGAACAGGTCCCCGCGCGGCCCGAAGTGGAGATCGACCGGAATGAAGCTCAGGTTCGTCGAGAACAGCAGGTCGCCCACGTACTCCTCGGTGAAGCCGAACTCACCCTCCAGCCAGCGGTGGATCTCGATCCGGTTGGTCGGCTTGTAGCGGGCCTTGACGAAGCCCCCCTGCAACTCCGGCGGAAAGCCCGGGGCATCGACGAAGGCCTGGCCACAGGTGCCCGAGTAGGCCTGCAGCCCGGCCGGGGCCCGATTCTGCTCTGGGTAGGGCGGGTCGAGCGCGTGAAACGCCTCCGCGAAGATCGGGTGGCTGGCGACATGGTTGCCCCAGGGGTCGAAGGCCACGCCCCAGGGGTTGGTGCTGGGATAGGTGCCGAAGCTCGGGAGCCGGTGGGTCTGCGGCTCGTAGCGAAACCAGCCGCTGTTCTGCTGGCGGACCGGGCCGTAGGGGGTCTCGACCTGCGAGTGGTGGAAGATCGACTCGCGAAACAAGAGCGCTCCGTCGGGGCTCCAGATGAAGTCGTGCAGCGAGTGGTGGGAGTCCTCGGTGCCGAAGCCCGAGAGCACCACTTCGTGGACGTCGGCCCGGTCGTCGCCGTCGGTGTCGGCCAAGAACGTCAGGTACGGCTGCTCCGAGACATAGACCCCGCCGTCACCGAACTCGAACGACAAGGGCAGGTGCAGGTTGTCGGCGAACACCTTCGAGGTGTCGGCCTTGCCGTCGCCGTCGGTGTCTTCGAGGATCACGAGCCGGTCGCCGGGCTCCTGGCCCGGGTAGACGTGGGGATAGGCCTGCGAGGTGCTCACCCAGAGCCGGCCGCGTGAGTCCCAGCGGCACTGGATCGGATTGGCGATCTCGGGAAACTGTTCCTCGTCGGCGAACAGATTGACTTCGAACCGGGGATCGACCTGGAAGGCCTTTCGTTCCTCGGCGGCTGAGAGCCATTCGTTGGCGCCGCGGGTTTCATCGACCGCCGGCAGCGGGGGAAGGTCGGAGTCGTCCACCGTGCCCTCCACCGGCCGGCCGGCGGCGAGGTCGTGGATCCGCCGGTCGCGGGCGGCGCACATCAGGTCGAAGTTCCGCAGCGCCGGCAGGAAGTCGAGGTAGCCGTACGACTTGTTGCGGTCCCCCGTGTAGTAGAAGGTGTTGAGCGGCCGGTAGCGGCGGAAGAACTGCCGCTCGAGATCGACGACCGCGGCCTTGAGCGGCGGCGTGACCGGCGGCACCTCAACGCTGAACAGCCCCCGGAACAGAATCCCGGCGAAGGCCTCGTAGCCGGCCCGCGAGAGGTGACAGCCGTTGATCGTCAGGTCGGTGGCCGAGTCGGCGAGCAGTTCGAGCGTGGCTGGGAACACGTCCACGAACGCCACCCTCTTCGCCGTCGCCACCTCCTGCATCGCGGCGGTGTAGGCGGCCAGGTTCGGGTTGTTCAAGTCCGCGGCTGCCACGCCAGGAACGTTCTCGCAGGCGATCGGCGAGACGAGCACCACCCGGGGGGCCGTCTTGCCGTTGAAGGCATGGCCGGTGAGCCGGTCCAGGAAGGCGGCGAGCTTGTCTCGAAAGGCCGGCAGGCCCTCCGGCCCGGCGAACGATTCGTTGAACCCGTAGGCCGCCAGGATCACGTCGGCCTGGCAGAACGTGAGGTGCTGCTCCAAGTCGGCGAAGTTGTCGGGCCGGGGGGCGAGGGCGACCTCATCGGCCGACCAGGCGAGCGTGCGGACGACGAGCTCTTTGTCAGGGAAGGCGGCATGGAGCGTGGCTGGGATGTCGCCGAACAGGGCTGCCCGCTCGAACAGCGTGTTGCCGATCAAGCAGACGTGGTCGCCGCGGCGGAGTTCGAGCGGCAGCGTCGTGGCGACCGGCGCGCAGGCTGCCGGCCGGGGGGCAGCCTCGAGGTTGAGGCCGTACCGGGAGAAGTCCTCGGCGGCTGTCGTGGTAGCCGAAAGCGAGGCGAGACCGACTGTGATCAAACCTGCCAAAGAACGCTGGCTCATCGGGCGTATTCCTGGGTGACGGTGAGTGGGCCGGGGTGGCCCGTGCCATCTCATCGGACGGCCTCCTCGTGCGGCTGGTCGGAGAACCGGTAGGGGTCGTGGAGCCGCTGCATCTCGGCGAGGAGCAGGGCTTCGAGCTGGCGCCGCTTCTCGGCGTGGGCCGGATCGGCGGCCAGGTTTTTCTGGTGGGGGGCGGGCGCGGCGTGGGAGATGGCCGTGACGGCAGGATCGTGGTGTTCGGTGAAAAACTCCGCAGGGTTCTCCCGGAGGTTAAAGAGCTGCGTCACGAGTCCCCCGGCCGGCGACTCGTACTTGATGAGCTTCCAGTCGCCCTGGCGGACGCTGCGGATGCCGGGCTTCGCCCCGCCGGAGTACGCGCCGTAGAGCACCTCACGGATCGCCGGCTTTTCTCCCGTAAGCACCGGGAGAAAACTCGTCCCCTCGTTCGTGGCCGGGGGCTCGATGCCGGCGATCTCGCAGAGGGTGGCCAGCACGTCGGCGAGATAGACGTTGCCGGGAGCGCGGCTGCCCGGCTTCACGCCCGGACCGGCCACGATCAAGGGCACCCGCCAGGTGGGCTCGTAGAGGTTCTGCTTGCCCTGGAGGCCGTGGCGGCCGATCGCCATCCCATGGTCGGAGGTGTAGATGATCCAGGTATTGTCCAGCTCCCCGGTCGCGCGGAGCTTGTCGAGCACCCGGCCGATCTGGATGTCGATGTTCTCGCTGCAGGCAAACTGGCGGCCGATCTCATTCCTGATCGTGGCCTCGTCCCGCCGCCGCCAGACGCCGCTCACGTCGACCTCGTCGCGGACGTCCAGATGGGTGTTGTCGAAGGGATGCCGGGGCAGCCAGTTGGCCGGGAGCGGCGGCTGCTTGGCGTCGCGCGGCGGGGCTCGTGACTGGTCGGTGTGATTCGTGGCCCCGTACGTGGCGAGGAGCGCGGGCGTGCCGTCGCGGGTGTCGTGGGGGTGGGAGAAGCCGTAGTAGATGAGGAACGGAGCGGCGTCGCCCGAGGCCTCGCGGGCGGCGAGGAAATCGAGCACGCGATCGGCATGCCAGCCGCTGCCCCCCTCGGCCGTGCCCGCCCGCTTGGTGGCGTCGTGGCGGACGGTGAACCGGCGGTTGGCCCCCTCGTAGCTGTTGCCCTGCTTGCAGGTCCGCATCGTGGCGTAGCCGGCGGCGTTGAACACGGCCGCCAGCACGTGGTCTTCGATGTCGGCCGGGCAACGACGCTCGAAAGCGGACGCCGACGACCCCTGCTTGCCGCTCCCCGGGCCGATCGGCAGATGCCAGACCGACCGCCCGGTCATGATCATGTGCCGCGAGGGCGTGCAGACGGCGCCCGAGAACGAGCCCATGTGGTAGGCGGCGTCGAGCACGCAGCCGCGGGCCGCGAGCGCGTCGATCACCGGCGTCTCCAGCCGGGAGGCCGGATCGTAGGCCTTGAGATCGAACGGGCTCTGGTCGTCGGCCAGGATGAAGAGAATGTTGGGCCGCCGGGCGGGCTTGGCGGCGGCCGCTGACGGGGCCGTCGTGGCCGCCGGCAGGGACGCCGCCGGTCGCTGCGGCGCTGCCCGAGAGGCCGCGTCGGCGAAGGGCAGCGGCCAGGCGGGGTGGGGCACGTGCTCGCGGTCCATCAGGGCCTCGAGCCGCCGGACGATCTGTTGGTGCTCCGCGGCGACGTTCTTCGTTTCCGAAGGATCGGCGGCGAGATCGAAGAGCTCGGTCGGCTTCGCCTGCTCGGGGTTCTTGGGTCCGGCTCCCCGCCGGACCGCCTTCCAGCGGCCATCGGTCACGGCCTGCCACTTGCCCTCGGTCAGCTCGCGGTAGAGGAACCGGTTGGCCTGCGGCGGAGCGGTGCCCTCGAGGGCCGCCGCCAGGCTCACGCCGTCGCCGCCGGCGGGAATCCTGTCGTGCAGCCCGGCCAGGTCGAGGAGGGTGGGCATCCAGTCCTCGAAGCCGCTCGGCGCGGCGAGCGTCTGGCCTGCAGGGATCTTGCCCGGCCACACGATCGCCGTCGGCACCCGCAGGCCCCCCTCGTAGGGAGAGCCCTTCCAGTCCCGCAGGCTCGCGTTGCTCTTCAGGCGGCCGGTATCGATACCGCCGCTGCCGGGCCGGGTGGCCCCGTTGTCGCTCGAGAACACGAAGATCGTGTCGTCGGCGAGGCCGAGTTCGGCGAGCAGCCCTACGATCCGGCCCACCTCCCGGTCCATCCGGGTGACCATCGCGGCGTAGGTCGATAGCGGCCGCCGGACAGGCACGTAGCCGCGGCCGCCGAGGTAGGGCTCTTCGCCGCCGAAGTGCTTTTCGTAGTGGGCCAGCGAGGGCTCGTCGGCCGGCACCTGGAGGGCCAGGTGGGGCACGGTCGTCGGCACGTAGAGGAAGAACGGCTTCGCTGCGTGCTCGCGGATGAAGGCCAGTTGCTCGGCGGCGATCAGGTCGGCCGCGTACTGCTTGCCCGTGAACTTTGCATAGGCCGCCTCGTCGCCGGCCGCCTCCGCGGGCACCGTGCCGCCCCGGGCCACCTGCGACTCACCCGACAGGGCCGGGTTGTCGAGAGGGACCTTGTCGCGGTTGCTCCAGAGGTGGCCGGGATAGAAGGTGTGGGCCTCCCGCTGGCAGTTGTAGCCATAGAACCGCTCGAAGCCGCAGGCCACCGGGTCGGACACGCTGCCGGGTGCGCCCAGGCCCCACTTGCCGAAGCCGCCGGTGGCGTAGCCCGCGTCGCGGAGGATCTCCGCGAGCGTGACCGTGCCGGCCGGCATCGGGACTTGCCCTTCGGGCTGCACCTCGCGGTTGCTGCGGACCACCGCGTGACCCGGATGCTTGCCCGTCATGAGCACGCAGCGACTCGGCGCGCAGACGGCGTTGCCCGCCCAGTGCCAGGTGAGCCGCGTGCCGCGGGCGAAGAGGGCGTCGATGTTCGGGGTCTGAATGTCGTTCCCGCCCAGGGCCCCCACGTCGCCGACGCCGAGATCGTCGCAGAGGAAGAAGACGATGTTGGGCGGCCGCTTGGCCGGAGCAGCCGGCAGGGGGGCGGCAGCGGCTGCCGGAGCGTCGGCGGCCCGCGCGGCCGGGCGCAGCACCGCGATCAGGGAGTCCTCGACGCTTGGATGCTGCACGTTCGCCGCGCCGGGGTAGACCAGCTCGCAGCCCACGCCCGCCTCGGCCAGCCGCTCGGCCAGCTTGACGCCGAAGTTGGCCGTGTGGGTGGGATCCTTCTCCGGCTGGCCCAGGTTCGGCGGCGAGCGGTAGAAGAGATAGACCGGCGGGTCGTCGGCCGAGACCAAGGCATAGGGCGAATAGGCGTTGATCCAGGGGAGGATCTTCCCGCGGCTCTCGAGGAACTGGGCAAACTGGCTGTCCCGCTCCTGGGGGCGGTTCATGAACCCGAAGGCATGGCCGCCATAGCGGCTGTTGGGCGTCCACTCCTTCATCTGCTCAGGGTCGAGCGTGGTCTGGGCACCGATCACGGCCGCGGTCAAAAGCCGGGTGGACTCGCGGGCCACGGGATCGTCGCTCGTGGGATCGGCCAGGTCGTCGTGGAAGGCGAGCCACAGGCTCGAGCAGGCCCCCGCCGATCCGCCGGCAGCGGCGATCCGGGCCTTGTCGATGTGCCATTCTCCCGCTTTGCTGCGGACCAGCTGCAGGGCCCGGGCGGCGTCATGGAGCGGCGCCTTGACCGGCGGCTCGATGCCCTGTTCCATGGCCTCGGAGATGAATCGATACTCGACGCTCGTCACCGAGATGCCCGCCTCGAGGAGCACCGGCAGCATCGCCGCCAGGCCACTCATCCGGTCGCCGTTCTGCCAGCCCCCGCCGTGGATGAAGAACACGAGCGGCGCCGGGCTCTCGGCCGTCGCTCCCGGCGCTTTCCAGAAGTGGAGTAGCTGCTTGGGATGGTCACCGTAGCGGACGTCGGCGAGCGTGGGAGGCAGGGGCTTGGCCGCGGCGGCGGCGGGGCCGAACTGCTTGCGGAAGGCAACCCGGAAGGGATTTTCCTCGGGGCCGTCGAGGTCCTCGTTGACGAGATCGCCCTGCACGCTCTCCCACCACGAGGCGTAGGCCTTGCCCAGCCGGGCGACCACCTCGGGATGCGCGGCGGCGACGTCTTGCTTCTCACCTGGATCGGCCGCGAGGTCGTAGAGCTCCCAGGCCGCGGGCTGGTTCTTCGTGTTCACGAGCTGCCAGCGGCCCTCCCGGACGCGGCATTTAAGGAGGCCGCTCTCGGCAGCCCGGCCCCGGTCCCAGCGGCCCACGTGGGTGACCAGGATCCGGTCGGGCCACTCGGCCTCGGCATCTTCGAGGAGCGGCACGAGGCTCCGTCCCTCGATCCGCGCCGCCACCGCGGGCGGGATTGTCGCCCCGGCGATCTCAGAGAGCGTGGGGAAGACGTCGATGTGCGCCGTCACTGTCCCCACGTCCACGCCCGCCGGCAGCGTGCCCGGCCACCGCCAGAAGGCCGGCACCCGCGTCCCGCCCCGGTAGGGCGAGCCCTTCGTGCCCCGCATCCCGTCGTTGAAGACCGGGCCGCCGGCCGCCGTGCCGTTGTCGGTCGAGAACACCAGGAGCGTCTCCTCGGCGAGGCCCCACTCGTCGAGCGTGGCGAGCAGCCGGCCGATGTTCGCGTCGATGTTTTCGATCATCGCATAGAACCGGGCGATATCCCCCCGCTTCTTGGGGTCCTTGATCCCCGCCGCCTCGAGCGGCCCGAGATACTTCTCGTCGCTGCCGGGCGGGCAGTGGTAGGGGGAGTGCGGGCAGTTGGTGGCGACGTAGCAGAAGAACGGCTTCTCCGCCTGCCGGCAGCGATCGATCCAGTCGGTGGCCGCGGCGAAGAAGACGTCGGTGCAGTAGCCCTTGGTCCGCACGAACCTGCCGTCGCTGCGGATCACTGGATCGAAGTAGGTGTTGCCCGGGGCGTCGCCGCAGCTGCCGGGATAGCTCTGGCCGATGCCGCCGCCACCGTGGATGAAGACCCGGTCGAAGCCCCGCTTGCCCGGCTGATACTCGTCTTCGTCGCCCAGGTGCCACTTGCCGAAGATGCCCGTCGTGTAGCCGGCGGTGCGCCTGAGCAACTGCGGCAGGGTGACGGCGCTTGGGGCCAGCCGCTCCCGCTCGAAGATCGTGTGGGTGACGCCGGAGCGGAACTCGTGCCGGCCGGTGAGCAGCGCCGCCCGCGTGGGGGCGCAGGTGGGGCTGACGTGGAACTCGGTCAGCCGCACGGACTGGTCGCGCAGCCTGTCGAGGTTCGGGGTCTGGAGGATCGCGTTGCCGTGGGCGGCGACGTCGCCATAGCCCTGGTCGTCGGTCATCACGTAGATGATGTTGGGCCGGCGGCCGGTGAGCGGCCGGATCGGCTTCGTCGCCGGCCGGGTCCCGGCTGACTCGGGGAACGAACCGGCCGGCCGGACGGCCGATCCTTTGCGGTTTGCAAGCGAGTCACCGAGGTCGGCCCGGGCCGACTCGGCCAGCGCCTCGAGGCGGGCCACGATCTCCGGGTGCGCCGCCGCGACGTTCTGCGACTCGCCCGGATCGCTCGCGAGATCGTAGAGTTCCCGGCCGACCGGCAGCGGCCGGTACCTGCCCGGGATGCCGTCCCTCCCCGGCGGCTGGCCTGCCATCGTCCGGGCCGTGTGCGGGAAGAAGAGCTTCCAGTTTCCCTCGCGGACAGCCTGGAGCTGGTTGTCGGCGTACCAGAAAAAATAGACCGGGCCGGCTGCCTCGTCGGCGGGCTGCCCGCGGAACAAGCCGCCCACGTCCCGGCCATCGATCCGCCGCCCCGCCACGAAGACGTGGCCGTTCCGGTCGGTCGGCAGCGGATCACCCGTCAGTGCCGCGATCGTGGGCACGAAATCGATTGTCATCGCAGGCACGTCGCAGACGCTGCCCGGGGGAATCACGCCCGGCAGCCGGGCCACGCAGGGCACGCGAACACCCCCCTCGAAGCTCGTGCCCTTGCCCTCCCGCAGCGGTCCGGCCGAGCCGGCGTGATTGCCGTAGGAGAGCCAGGGGCCGTTGTCGCTGGTGACGATCACGAGCGTGTCGTCGGCGTGGCCGGTGCGGTCGAGTGCGGCGAGCAGGGCGGCCACCGAGGCGTCGATCTCGGCGAGCACATCGCCGTAGAGCCCGCCCGGGCTCGAGCCCCGAAAATCGGTCCCCGCGAAAAGCGGCACGTGGGGCATGCTGTGGGCCAGGTAGAGAAAGAACGGCCGGCCATCGGCGGCCCGGCTCGCCCGCTCGATGAAGTCCACCGCCCGGGCCGCGTAGCGGGCCGTGAGCGTGGCCTGATCCTCCGGGGTCACCTCGGCGTCCACGATCGCCTCGCCGTCGAACAGCGGCAGCGGGGGATAGGTGCCCGGTTTGGCCTCGGGATGGTGCGGCCACATGTCGTTGGAGTAGGGCAGCCCGAAATACTCGTCGAAGCCGTGCCGGGTGGGCAGGAACTGCGGATGGTGGCCGAGGTGCCACTTGCCGATCGCCGCGGTGCGGTAGCCGCGGCCCCGCAGGAGCTCGGCGAGCGTCGTCTCCTCGGCGGCCAGGCCGTGCCGGGAGGAAGGCCCGAGCGCCCCCGCGATCCCGATCCGATTGGGGTAACAGCCGGTGAGCAGCGCCGCCCGCGACGCCGAGCAGACCGCCTGGGCCACATGGAAGTCGGTGAACCGGATGCCGTCGGTGGCCAACGAGTCGATCGCGGGCGTCGCGGCTGCCGTGCCGCCGTAGCAGCCGAGATCGCCGTAGCCCAAGTCATCGGCGAATACGATCACGACGTTGGGCGGCTTCACCGCCGCGGCCGCCTTGGGGGGCGCGGGGGCCGGCACCGACGGCTCCGCTGCCGCGGCCATTCCGCGGCACTCCGCCGCGATCCGCTCCCACTCCCGCTCGAGGGCCGCCACCCGGTCGGGCTGGGCCGCGGCCAGGTCGTTCGTCTCGCAGCGGTCGGCGGCGAGGTCGTAGAGTTCCCAGGGCGCTCCGCGGGCCGCGACCAGCTTCCAGTCGCCGACGCGAACCGCCCGGTTCCCCTCGTGGCACCACCAGAGCGACTCGTGGGCCGGCGGGGCCGCCGGCTCGGCGAGCGCCACGGCAAAGCTCCGCCCCTGGAGCGGCGGGGCCGACTGGGCTTCGTGCTCGGGCACCCCCGCGATCTCGAGCACCGTCGGCACGAGATCGATCGCGTGCACCGGCTGGCGGCGAAGCTCCCCCCGGCCGGCGATGCCCTGGGGCCAGTGGACGATCCAGGGCGTGGCGATGCCCCCCTCGTGGACCCAGGTCTTGTGCCGGCGAAAGGGCGCGTTTGCGCAGCTCGACCAGCCCGGCCCCAGGCAGAGGTAGCTCTGCCGCGATCCGAGCGGTGCCGCGGGGTCGTGCCCTTCGCCGCGGACCATGATCTCGGCCGAGCCGCCGTTGTCGCTCAGGAACAGGATCAGCGTGTTTTCCAGGGCTCCCTGGGCCTCGACCTGGGCCAGGATCCGGCCGACCTGGCGGTCCATCACGTCCACCATGGCCGCGTGGATCGCCATCTTCGTGGCCTGAAACTCCCGCTGCTCGGCCGTGAGGTCGTCCCAGGGATGCGGCCGGTTCACCTCCCCGGCACCGAGGATCGCGAGGGCTTCGGGGAATGCGTAGGGAGGGCCCAGGTCCCGCTCGATAGCCGACAGGGGGGTGGTGACGATCCCCAGTCTGGCCAGCCGCTCGGCCCGGGCGGCCCGGAGGGCATCCCAGCCGGTCAGGTAGCGGTCGCGATACTTCGCAATCACCTCCGGCGGGGCCTGGAGCGGAAAGTGGGGGGCCGTGAAGGCCACGTAGTGAAAGAACGGCGTCCCCGCATGGTCGCGGGCGTGCTCGGCGAGGCAGGCCACGGCATGATCGCCGATCGCGTCGGTGGCGTAGAAACCCTCGGTGTCGGCCGGCAGCGGCCGGCCCTCCACCATCACGCCGGTCGGATCGAAGTAGTTGCTCTGGCCGCGGCTCGACACGTCGAGCGACCGGGCGAAGCCCTCGGCCCGCGGGTCGCCGTCGATGTGCCACTTGCCCGAGTGGTAGGACCGGTAGCCGGCCGCTTGAAGCCGAGCGGGCAGCAGGCTGGCCCAGGCCGGCCGCGTGCCGCGAGCGCCCCCCTTGCCCCCCGGTAAGCTGTCGCGCTGAATCGCCTGCGGATAGTAGCCCGTCAAGAGCGCCGCCCGCGTCGGCCAGCACCGCGCCGTGTTGTAGCCCTGCGTGAACCGCAGCCCGCCGGCGGCCAGCCGATCGAGATGGGGCGTGTCGATCTCGCCGCCATAGGAGCCCAGGTCGGAGAAGCCGAGGTCGTCGGCCAGGATCACCAGCACGTTCGGCCGGGGCGGCTCGGCGTCGGTGCCGGCGGCGGCCGCGGCCCCCAGCAGGCAGCCCCAGGCTGCCGCGAATGTCAGGGCGAGGCGGCTCATCGCTCGATCTCCGCGATCACGGCGGCGTAGCGGTCGGCCCGTTGGTCCGGCTTGAGGCCCCGCAGCTCGACGAGTTGCGGCCGCAGGCCCACCGCCCAGCCGGGGTCGGCCGCGATCTTGGCGTCGGCTCGGGCCCGGAGGGCGTCGTGGTCGGCCCCGGTCGCCGCGGCCGCCGCGGCCAGCACGCTCCGCAGGTATTCCGCGGCCTGGAGAGCGGGGTTTGGCTGGGCCGGGCCGGCGGCTCGGCCCAGCGCCCAGCGGATCCCCTCGGTGGCGTGCTTTTGGAAGGCGGGATCCTTCCAGGTGGCCTCGTTGTGGCCGAAGTTGGTGGCGAAGACGCGGCCCTGGCCGTAGTCCCGCACCCACGAGACCGGCACGTGCCAGGGCTCCTTGGGAGTGCTGGCCGCCATGTCGAGGCTGACGAGCACCCGCAGGTTCTCGGGGTTGAGCCGGAGGTCGTATTGGTAGATCTCGTCCCGCCAGCGGAACCGGGGTGGAAACATCGCCGCCACGGGATGGTCGGGCTCGTGGTTGACGAAGCCGTGCTCGCCGCCGGCATTCCAGGGATGGCCGGCGAAGTGGCCGCCGATCATCTCCACATAGGCGTCGGATCGCTTGAAGGTGTCGGTGGCCGCGTGGAAGCCGATGAAGGCCTTGCCCGACTTGAGCCACTCGAGGAAAGCCGCCAGGTCGGGAACGGGCAGCTCGCCGGTGGTGCTCACGAACATCACGCCATCGAAGTCGGCGAGCGAGTCGGCTGCGAAGGCCTTGGCGAACTGGGCCGCGGCCCGCTCCTTCCAGGCGGGATCGTCCTGGAAGCCCTCGGGCATCTGCAGGAAGTCGAGGTGCCAGAGGCCGCTCGAGCGGCCGAGCTCCTCGAGCACGCCCTCGGCCGTGGGGATCGAGCCATGCCGAAACCCGTAGGTCACGCTGACGGCCAGGATCCGGGCCGGCCGGGCTTCTTCGGCGCCGGCCGCCGAGGAAGCCGCCGTGGCCGCCGCGCCGCTGCCGATGCACCACAGCGAATCGTGGGTCCTGAGATAGATCCGGCCGTCGAGGCAGACGGGCGTGGCCACGGTCATCTCCCCCACCTCGGCGGTGCCCAGCACGGCGGCCTTGGCACCGGCAGCCGGGACGGCCAGCACCCAGCTGGCCCCGTCCTCGCGGGTCACGATCACCCGACCATCGACGATCACCGGCGAGGCGCTGTAGGCATTGCGGTTCTTGGGCAGTTCCTCCTGCCAGAGCGTCTGGCCGGTGGCCGCCTCGAGGCCGACCACCAGGCCCTTGTCGGTGCAGACGACCAGCCCGCCGCCCTGGGCTGCGGGGGTGGGGACGTCGGCGCCCAGATCCTTCCGCACCCAGGCCACGTGGCTGCCGGTGACGTCGCCCGTGCCCCCCCGCCGGATGGCAGTCAGCGTGCTGCCCCGGGCATAGGGGGCGACGACGAGGTCGCCCACGGCCACCGGCGAGGCGATCGAGCGGAAGTAGCCGTTCTGCTCAGGATTCAGGCCTCCCACCCGCCACAGCTCCCGGCCGTCGGCGGCGTCGTGGGCCGTGACGTGGTCGGCGCCCAGCACTACCAGCATCTCAGCCGGCTCGCCCCGGGCCGCGTCGCCGGCGAGCACCAGCGGCGTCGAGTAGCTCTGGTTGGCCTCCTCCGGCGCCGGCAGCTGCCGGTCGTGCTTCCAGAGGAGCTGGCCCGTGGCCCGCTCGAAGGCGGCCAGATAGCTCGGGCCGCTCTGCATCACGGCCACGATCACGGCCTTGTCGGTGAGCACGGGGGAGGTGCCCAGATCCCACCACAGCGTGTCCGCCCCGAATCGCTCCTGGAGGTTCGTCTGCCAGACCGGCTCGCCGTCGGCCAGCCGCAGGCAGGCGAGGGTGCCGCTCTTGAAGTACACCCAGACAAGCGTGCCGTCGGTCACCGGCGAGGGATTGGAGCCGGTGGCCTTCTTGTGCTTGCCGGGCCGCTCGGCGGCCAGTTCCCGCCGCCACCGCTCGCGGCCGGCCCGGTCGAGGCAGATGACGCTGTCTCGGCCCTCGATCCCGCAGGTGACCACCACCGCGTCGCCCCAGACCGCCGGCGTGCTCGCGCCGAGGCCCGGCAGCGGCACCCGCCAGAGGACGTTTTCGCCCGGTTCGCCCCCCCGCCAGCTCGTCGCGTAGCCGGTGCCCGTCGCCATGCCGTCGAGCCCGGGCCCCCGCCAGTTGGGCCAATTTTCAGCCCCGGCGGCCGGCAGGGCCAGGGCCGCCACGAGCATCAGAGCGGCGGCGGGCGGGCCAGTCCGGCGGCAGCTGGCAGCGAACAGGCGGGTCGGTGTCGCGGTTCGCATGGAGGCAGAGTCTCCAGGGGGAGAAGGGAAGGGTGCCCGCTGTCGTCCCGCAACCCGGCGGGAAACGTGCAGTGTAACCGGCTATCTTTTGCGAAGCACGCCGGCCGGCCCGAAGGGCTCCACGGGCTCGGGATTGGGTCGAGGCATGGCCGCGGCCACCCCCTGCCGCCAGGCGACGAGCCGCTCGTGGAGCGCCTGGGCCCGCTCCGGCCGGGAACTCGCCAGATCGGTCCGCTCGCCGGGGTCGCTGGCCAGATCGAAGAGTTCGAGCCGGCCGTCCTCGAAGTGCTCGACCAGCTTTTCGGTGCCCGGCCGCGGCCCGTCGCCGGCCACCAGCGCCCCCATCGGGCGGCTCCCCTGGTTGGAGTAGTGGGGATAGTGCCAGACCAGGTCGCGGGCCGGCGGCGGCCCCGACCCGGCAAGGACAGGCCGGAGGCTCTCGCCGTCGAGCACATGGCCGGCCGGCAATTCGCAGCCGGCGGCGTCGAGGAGCGTGGCGGCGATGTCGAGCGTGGTGGCGGGCACGGGCGACATGGTCCCCGGGCCGGCCACCCCCGGCCAGCGGACGATCAGCGGCACCCGGATCCCCCCCTCATACACAAATCCCTTGCCGGCCCGGAGCGGGAGGTTCGAGGTGGGTGCTCCCTCGGCGGTGGCCAGGCCGCCATTGTCGCTGGTGAAGACGACGAGCGTGTCAGCCGACTGCCCGGCCCGCTCCACCGCCGCCAGCACGCCGGCCACCGTTTCGTCCATCTCCCGGATCATTCCGGCATAGACCGGGTGATCCTGCACGCCCTTGGTGAACGGGTCGCCGGGCGGGGAAGCCGGCACGTCGAACCGGGGCCCCACGCCCACGGCCCGTCGTCCCTCGGCCGCGGCCAGATCGGGCCGCGTGATCAAGGGCACGTGCACCGAGTGCATCGGCACGTAGCAGAACCAGGGCTTGCCGGCGGCGGCCGCCGCCGTGATGAAGTCGGCCGCCTGGCCGGCGATGGCCCGGGCATGCATCGGGTCGTCGAGCGGCCCCGACCCCGGGCCGACGGTCGTCGATCCAGACGCGTCGAAGCCGTGCTGGGGGATCTCGCCCGGCGGCCCCAGATGCCACTTGCCGAACACGCCGGTCGTGTAGCCGGCCGCCTGGAGCAGCTCTGGCACCGTCACCTCGGCCTCGGGAAGCGCCTTGAGATACTCGGCCCCCAGGAGCGGCCCCCGCCGGTCGCCGGCGATGAAGTTGGTGATCTTGACGCGGGCCGGATGCCGGCCGGTGACGAGCGCTGCCCGGGTCGGCGAACAGACCGGACAGGAGGCGTAGCCCCGGGTGAAGGTCGTCCCGGCCGCGGCCAGGCCATCGATCGCCGGGGTGCGGTAGAAGCTGCTTCCGGTGCAGCCCAGGTCGTGGGCCCCGAGATCATCCGCCAGAAACACAAGCAGGTTGGGCCGCGGCCGGCCCGCGGCGGCTGCCGGCTGCTCGCGCGGGGCCGGATTCCACCAGGCGTCGAGGCTCGCCTGCAGTTCCGCCACCAGGCCCGGCTGCTCGGCGGCCAGGTTCGTGGTCTCTCCCGGGTCGCGGGCCACGTCGAAGAGTTCCATCTCCCCCCGCTGGTACCCGGCCTGGTCTTCCGGAGCGACGTTGCGGGCATCCCACTTCGGAAACGGGCCCTGGCACCGAGCCGTGACCGGCTCGATGAGCTTCCAGAGGTGGTCGCCAGTGCGGCGGACGGTCCACCGCCAGAGCAGGCTCCGGGCCGGGTCATCGAGATCGACGAGCGTGTGGGTCGAGCAGGAGCCAAAGATCTGCCGGCGGGCGGCCACGGCCTGCTCGTCGAGCAGGTTCACGCCCGGCAGCCCCGCGGGGGCCGGCACGTCACAGGCGGCGAGCACCGTTGGCAGGATGTCGATCGAGCTGGCCAGGGCCTCGCTCTGGCGGGGCGTGATCGTGCCGGGGCGGCGGAGCATGATCGGCGTCCGCAGGCCGCCGTCGTAGGGAGAGAGCTTGGAGCGGGGGGCGAACCGCGGACTGTCGGGCCGCTGGATCCAGCCATTGTCGCAGACGTAGACCACCAGCGTGTCGGCCGTGAGCTGTTCCTGGTCGAGGAAGCCGAGCAGGTCGCCGACCGTCCGATCGAACCGCTCGACGTTGCCCCAGTAGCGGGCCACGTGGATGCTGTCGGTCTGGGCCGCGTAGTGCTCGACGAGGTCGGCCGGCGGGTCGTGGGGATCGTGGGGCAGCATCGGGGCGTACCAGACGAAAAACGGCTTCCCCGCGCCGCGGCACCGGCGCACGAAGTCGTGAATCGGTTCCATCGTCCGGCGGCCGATCGAGAGCCCCTCGTCGCCGTGCCGCTGCCCCTTGGTCATGCCCTCGTCGAAGCCCCCCCGCCGAAAGTCGCCCTGCCACCACTTGCCCGTCTGGAGGCTCGTGTAGCCCCGCTCCGCGAGCAGCTTGGGCAGGGTGGGCCAGGCGTCGAGGTGGCGGTTCATCCGCTCCCGGCCGGCCTTGAAGGCCGCCTGGCCGGCCGGCGAGTTGCGGGGGGCCTGGGGGGCGTCGGGGGGATCGTTGCCCACGATCTTGTGCTCGTGCGGGTAGCGGCCCGTGATCAGGGAAGCCAGGCTCGGGCAGCAGAGGCTCGCCGGGACGTAGCCGCGGGTGAACACCAGGCTCTCGCGGGCCAGCTGGTCGAGGGCCGGGGTGCGGAGCTGCTCGTGGCCCATGAAGCCGTAGTCGCCCCAGTGCTGATCGTCGGAGAGGATGAGCACGACGTTGGGCGGGGCGGCGACTGCCGGTGTGCCGCCCGCCACCGCTGTCGCAACCATCACGACAGCCGCGGCGGCAATCGGACCACGCCGGGTTCCGGCCGCGAAACCAGCAAGGATGGACATGGCATTCATGCTCCGGGGACGGTTGCGTGCCGTGGGTGCGGGGAGTGAAGATTGTGCCACACGGGCAGCGTCATTCCAAGCGCCGACTCTTCCGCGGACTCACGAGGCTCTTCATGCAATTCGACAGCCCATCCCCCGGTGGCGTTCCCGGCCGCCCGGCTGACCGAAACCGACCAGCGCTCTGGCAGGCGTTGCTGGCGGCTGCCGCGGTCATCTTGCTCGGCAGCGGGCCGGATCCGAGCCGGGCCGCCGCGGCTCCCGCCACGCGGCCCCCCAACGTGATCGTGATCCTCGTCGACGACATGGGCTGGCGGGATCTCGGCTGCCAGGGGAGCCCGTTCTTCGAGACGCCCCACATCGACCGCCTGGCCGGCTCCGGGATGCGGTTCACCCGCGGCTATGCGGCCTGCACCGTCTGCTCCCCGACCCGGGCGTCGATCCTGACCGGCCAGTACCCCGCCCGGCTGCACGTCACCGACTGGATCCCCGGCCACGGGCGGCCGCAGGCCAAGCTGCTCCCGCCCGACTGGACCAAGCACCTGCCGCTCGAGGCCGTGACGGTGGCCGAGCGGCTCAAGTCCGCCGGCTACGCCACGGCCAGCATCGGCAAGTGGCACTTGGGCGGGCCGGCTTATTTCCCGGAGCACCAGGGCTTCGACCTGAACATCGCCGGCTACGACCGCGGCCAGCCCCCCAGCTACTTCGCCCCCTACAGGATTCCCACCCTCGCCGAGGGGCCGGCCGGCGAATACCTCACCGATCGCGAGGCGGCCGAGGCCGAGGCCTTCATCCGGGCCCACCGGGAGCGGCCCTTTTTTCTCTACCTGCCCCATTACTGCGTGCACACGCCGATCCAGGGCAAGCCGGCCGTGACCGCCCGCTACGCCGCCAAGGCGGTGCCGGACCAGAAGCCGAAGAACGCCGGCTACGCGGCGATGGTCGAGAGCGTGGACGACGCCCTGGGGCGGATCGTGGCCACGCTCGAGGAGCTCGGGATTCGGGAGCAGACCGTGATCTTCTTCACCAGCGACAACGGCGGACTGGCGAACGTCACCGACAACCGACCGCTGCGGGCCGGCAAGGGCTCGGCCTACGAGGGGGGCGTGCGGGTGCCGTTCATCGTGTCGTGGCCCGGCGTCACGCAGCCGGGCACGACGAGCGACGTGCCGGTGATCACGCCCGACATTCCCGCCACGGTCATGGCCCTGGCCGGGGTCGGCCCCGACCCCGCCTTCCCGCTCGACGGCCGTGATCTTTCGGGGCTGCTCGCCGGCGGCGCGCTCGACCGCGAGGCCATCTACTGGCACTACCCCCACTACCATCCCGGCGGGGCCACGCCCTACTCGGCGATCCGGGCCGGCTCCTGGCGGCTGGGGCACTTCTACGAAGACGGCCGTGACGAGCTCTACGACCTGGCGGCCGACGAGGGGGAAGCGACCAACCTCGCCAGCCAGGAGCCCGCCCGAGCCGAGGCCCTGCGAGCCCGCCTCGACGCCTGGCTGGTCGAGGCCGGTGCGCAGCTGCCGGTGGCCCGCTAACGGCGGCCGCCCGAGACCGGCCGTCGTGGGGCGGACGTGCAGGCTGACACGTGCGGGCCGCCGCTAGCGATCCCAGCGCTGCGTGGGCCGTTCGAGGACTTCCCGCATCAGCACCAGCTGCCGCAGCCCGGCGGGCGTGCGGAGCGTGGCGGCCATGTCGACCGCCGGCGAGATGGTGGCCGGCGTCGTCGCCGCCTGTTCGGCAGCGGGCGACTCGTGGGCCAGATCGTGGGCGAAGGCCGACTCGACGTGGCGGGCGATGTCTCCCCCCTGCGGACCGCGCGGCGGCAGGGGCGGGGGACCGCCGGCGGTCACCGGCCGCCGCGGCCGGGCCGGCTTCGGCCGCGGCTTGGGAGGACTGGCCACCGGGCTTGGCGGAGCGGGGGGCTGGCGGCCCCTCTCGCCGAGCGAGCGGCGGAGAAACTCCTCGATCTCGCGATCGACATCGACCGGTCGGCCACCGGCCAGTTCATCGCCGGCGGGGGGCGGCCGACGCGGGGGCCGCTGAGGTCGGGGGATCGGCGGGGCCCGGCGGCCGGCATCGCCGCCGGCGGCCTTGCGAAACACGCCCATCACCTGGGAGACCACCCAGATGAGCACGAACACCAGGGGCAGGAGCCCTTCCAGCCAGTCGAACCGGGCCGCCAGCAGCACTCCCGTGATCGTCAGCATACCCTGTCTCCTTTTCGCCCGGCGGGCGGTCCGTCAGGTCGTCCCGGCCACCGAGGCCGGCAGGGAGCCCCCTGCGATCGACCGCCGCATCTCGGTGTCGGCCTGCATGTTCCTGAGCTTGTAGTAGTCGAAGATCCCCAACCGGCCGCCGGCCAGCGACTCGGCCACCGCCTTGGGCACCTCCGCCTCGGCGGCCACCAGGCCGGCCCGGCTCTCCTCGATGCCGGCGATCATCTCCTGCTCCGTGGCCACCGCCATCGCCCGCCGGCCCTCGGCCTTGGCCCGGGCCACCCGGGTGTCGGCCTCGGCCTGGTCGGCCTGAAGCCGGGCCCCGATGTTCTCCCCCACCTCGATGTCGGCGATGTCGATCGAGACGATCTGGAAGGCGGTCTGGGCGTCGAGGCCCCGCTCGAGCACCGCCTTGGAGATCGTGTCGGGATGCTCCATGACCTTGAAGTGGCTCTCGGCCGAGCCGATCGAGGTGATGATGCCCTCGCCCACCCGGGCGATGATCGTCTCCTCGGTGGCCCCGCCGATGAGCTGCTGGAGGTTGGTCCGCACGGTGACCCGGGCCCGGATCTTGAGCTCGACGCCATTGCGGGCCACGGCCGAGAGGGTGGACTTGCCGGTGCTGGTGTCGGGGCAGTCGATCACCTTGGGATTGACGCTCGTCTGGACCGCATCGAGCACGTCGCGGCCGGCCAGGTCGATGGCACAGGCCCGGTCAAAGTCGAGGTCGAGGTCGGCCCGCTGGGCGGCGATCAGGGCCCGGATCACGCGGGGCACGTCGCCACCGGCCAGGGCGTGGGCTTCGAGCTTGCGGGAGTCGATGTCGCCCAAGCCCGCCTGGGTGGCCATGATTTTGGCCTGCACGATCGTGCGGGCGTTGACCTTGCGGAGGCTCATTCCCAAGAGTTCCAGCATCCGCACCCGGGCCTTTGACCAGTAGGCCTGAAACCAGAGCTGCCCGTAGTTGAAGATCAACAACAGGATCGTGAGGGCCACGATCCCAAGCAGGATCACGGCCACGAAGATGAGGGGCACGGGCTGATCGTTCACGGGGCTGCTCTCGGAGGGGCGGAGGACGTCCTGCAAGCCTAGTTCGCCAGGGGCAGCGAGGGAAATTTCCGGGTTTTGCGGGCAGAACGCACCGTCCCCTGGCTTGCGCCAGGGGGTTCTATTTGCCCCCCCCCATCCATACAAACCCCGGGCGCAAGCCCGGGGACGGTGGGTCAGGAGGCCACCCCACCACCCATCCCGCAGCGTTCCTACCCCACCCACCGCCTACTCGATCCAGCCGCCGCCGAGGAGCCGGCTCCCGGCGTAGGCCACCGCCGGCTGGCCCGGCGAGATCGCGCCCGGCGACCGCTCGGGCCCACCGGTGAACCGGGCGTGAAAGCGATCATCAGCCAGCGGCGTGAGCACGGCCTCCGCCGGCTCCCGCTGGGCCCGGCACTGGACCAGGCAGGCGAAGGGCTCTGCCGGCGGCGGCTCGAGCCAGCGGACGGCCCCGGCCACGAGCTCCTCCTCCGGCACCTCCTCCCGCCGGCCCACCACCACCCGGCAGGTGTCGGCCTCGATCCGGACCACGAACCACGGCTCGCCCGTCGCGATCCCCAGGCCCCGCCGCTGGCCGACCGTGAACTGCTCGATCCCCCCGTGGCGGCCGAGCACGTGGCCCGCAGTGTCCACGACGTCGCCCGCCCGCGAGCCTCCCAGCCGCGCGGCCACCAGCCGGGCATGCTCGCCCGGCGGCACGAAGCAGATCTCCTGGCTGTCGGGCTTGTCGGCCGTCGCCAGGCCGACCGCCGCCGCCCGGGAGCGGACCTCGGCCTTGGTGAGGCCCCCTACCGGCAGGAGCATCCGCTCGAGCCGCTCGGCCGGAATGTCGAACAGGCCGTACGACTGGTCGCGGGCTTCCTCGAGGCCGCGGCGGAGCACCAGACGGCCGGTCGGGTCGGCCTCCAGCCGGGCATAGTGGCCGGTGGCCACGAAGCGTGCGCCGATTGCGTCGGCATGATCGAAGAGCCGGCCGAACTTGAGCCGGGCGTTGCACCGTACGCAGGGGTTGGGGGTCCGGCCGCGGCCGTATTCGGCGGCGAAGTGGTCGATGATCTCGGCGAACTCGGCCGACAGGTCGAGCGGGTAGAGCGGGATCCCCAGCCGGTCGGCCACGCGGCGGGCATCGAGGGCGTCGGCCGGGCTGCAGCAGCCCTGATGGCCGGGCCGGGGTTCGACGATGGCCAGTCCCCCGGCCGCCGGCAGGGCCGGCGACGCGTGCCGCATGAACACCCCGACGCAGTCGTAGCCCTGCTCGACCAGGAGGGCCGCGGCCACGCTCGAGTCGACGCCCCCACTCATCGCGACGACGACACGCTCTCGGCCAGGCATGCTACGAATATACGAGCACGCTCTCCACGCGGTGCGGGACGAGCCGCTCCCGGCCGCCGAGGGCCTCGATCTCGACCAGGAAGGCCGCCCCCACCACCTCGCCGCCGGCCGCCTCCACCAGCCGCATGCAGGCCCCGGCCGTGCCCCCGGTGGCCAAGACGTCGTCGACCACCAGCACCCGGGCCCGGGCGGCCAGGACGCCGGTGTGCATCTCCAGCCGGTCGCGGCCATATTCGAGGTCGTACTCGTGGGCGATCGTGGCGGCCGGCAGCTTGCCCGGCTTGCGGACCGGGATCACGCCCACATTCAGGGCCAGGCCCAGGGGCCCGGCGAACAAAAAGCCGCGGGCCTCGACAGCGGCGATGGCGTCGAGCCCCGCCTCCCGCCAGGGCTCGGCCAAGAGCCGGATGGCCTCCGCGAAGCCGGCCGGGTCGGCCAGGAGGGGGGTGATGTCGCGAAACAGGATGCCCGGCTTGGGGAAGTCGGGGATCGGCCGGATCAGACGGGTCAAGTCCATGCGGGGCTCCGGGGAGAATCGTAGCTGGCTATCGCCGTGGGTCAGGCGCCCCGCCGGAGGCGGATGCTCGCCCGCGGCGTGCCGTCGAGTTCCATCGCCAGGCTGGCGAGGGTCTCGCTCTCGATCTGCCGGACCCGCTCCCGGGTGAGCCCCAGGACGGCCCCGATCTCCTTCAAAGTCATCGGCTCGCCGCCCCCCAGGCCGAACCGCAGCTTGATGATCCGGCCGGCCCGCTCGTCGAGCTCGTCGATCCGCTTGAGCACGTGCCGGAGCGTGTCGGCGTCGAGCAGCACCTCGGCTGGGCAGCGGGAGTTTTCGTCCATCACCAGCTCCCCGAGCGACCAGCCTCCCTCCGTCGG
>CAYRNG010000157.1:0-2418 GCA_964425395.1 uncultured Candidatus Kuenenia sp.
CCGCCGGCCGCCGGGTGGCGATCTGCGAGCAGATCGACGGGCCGGCCGCGCCGGCGGGCAAGCCGGGAAAGGGCCTCTTGCGGCGGGAAGTGACCAGGATCGTGACGCCGGGGATCGCCGCCGACGAGTCGCTCCTCGACCCCGATCGGGCCAACTTCCTGGTCGCGATCCTGCCCGAGCGGCGGCGGGGCGACGAGGAGCCCCAGCGGGTGGGGCTGGCCTGGATCGACGTGGCGGCGGGCCGGTTCGAGGCGACGGTGGTGGCCCGCGACGACCTGGCCGACCGGCTGTTCACGCTCGACCCCAGCGAATGCCTGTGTGCCGGGCGGGACCGGCACGAGGTCGATGACCTGCTTCGGGCTTTGGGCCCGGGCCGCGTGGTGACCAGCCGGCCCGACTGGTGGTTCGAGCCCGACACGGCCGCGGCCGCCCTGGCCAAGACCCTCGGCGACCGGCGGCTGGAGGGGCTGGGTTTCGAGCCGGCAAGCGATGCGGCGGGCATCGCCGCGGCCGGCGGGATCCTGGCCTACCTCGAGGAGAACGAGCCGGCGGCCCTGGGCCGGATCGAGACCCTCGCCCCGTGGCGGCCCGGCCGCCGGCTGGAGATCGACGAGGCCTCCCGCCGGAGCCTCGAATTGGTGCGGAGCACGGCCACCGGCCGGCGGGCCGGCTCGCTGGCGGGTGTGCTCGATCGGACCCGCACGGCAATGGGGGCCCGGCTGCTCGGCGAGTGGCTCGCAAGCCCGCTGGTGGAGAAGCGGGCGATCGACGAGCGGCTCGACGCGGTGGGGGCCCTCGTGGCCGACGGCACGCTGGCTGCCCGGCTGGCCGAGAAGCTCGCCGGAATCGGCGACATCGAGCGGCTCGTGGGGCGGGTCGTGACCGGCCGGGCCGGCCCCCGCGACCTCGAGCGAATCGGCCAGGCGACCGGCGTGCTGCCCGACCTGCTCGACCTGCTGGCCGGCTGCCGCGGTCTGCTCGCCGACCTTCGCGAAGGGCTCGATCCCTGCACCGACATCGCGACCCGCACAGCCGCCACGCTCCGCGAGGGCTGCCCGGTGTTCGCCCGCGAGGGCGGCTTCATCCGCACGGGGGCCGATGCCCGCCTCGACGAGCTCGTGGAACTCGCCACCGGCGGCAAGGCCTGGATCACCCGCTACCAGGCCCAGGAGATCGAGCGGACCGGGATCGGCTCGCTCAAGGTGGGCTACAACCGGGTGTTTGGCTTCTTCCTCGAGGTGAGCCGGTCCCAGGCGGAGAAGGTGCCGCCGGAGTATGTCCGCAAGCAGACGGTCAAGAACGCCGAGCGCTACACCACGCCCGCGCTCGACGAGCGGCAGCGGCAGGTGCTCGGCGCCGAGGAGGAGGCTGTCCGTCGGGAGATCCATCTCCTCGACGAGCTGCGGAGCTTCGTGGCCGGCGAGCGGAGCAGGCTCGACCGGGCCGCCGCCACCCTGGCGATCCTGGACGTGCTCGTATCGCTGGCCGACGTGGCCCGCCGCCGGGGCTGGGTGCGGCCGGAAATCACGAGCGGCGGCGAGCTCGAGATCGAGGCCGGCCGGCATCCGGTGCTCGAGGAGCTGCTCCCCTCGGGCACGCTCGTGGCCAACGATCTGGTGCTCGCGGCCCGGCCCGCCACCGGGGCGTCGCCGGCCGCCGACGCCCCGGCGATCCTGCTCGTCACCGGGCCCAACATGGGAGGCAAGAGCACCTTCATCCGCCAGGCGGCGCTGGTGGCGGTCATGGCCCAGGCCGGCAGCTTCGTGCCGGCCAAGCGGTGCCGGATCGGGATCATCGACCGGCTCTTCGCCCGGATCGGGGCCGGCGACGACCTGGCCCGGGGGGCGAGCACCTTCTTGGTCGAAATGTCGCAGACGGCCCGGATCTTGAACCGGGCCACGCCCCGGAGCCTCGTGATCCTCGACGAGGTGGGCCGGGGCACGAGCACCTTCGATGGCCTGGCGATCGCCCAGGCGGTGGTCGAGCATCTCCAAGGATCGGTCGGCTGCCGGACCCTGTTTGCGACCCACTATCTTCAGCTCGCGGAGCTAGCGCGGCTGCCGGGCGTGGCCAACGCCCAGGTGCTCGTCCAGCAGCACAGGGACGAGCTCGTCTTCCTCCACCAGGTGGCGGCCGGCGCCGCGGACAAGAGCTGGGGCGTGCACGTGGCCCGGCTCGCCGGCGTGCCCGCAAACGTGATCGAGCGGGCCCGCGACCTCCTGCTCGCCCTCGAGAGCGACGCCGTGGCCGCCCCGAAGCCCCGCCGCAAGCCGGCAGCAACGGAACAAAAGTCGCTGTTTGAATCGTAGCGGCGGGATTTCCTGGCGGGCAGGCAAGCCTGGCATCCCGCCGGCCACTTGGCGCCGCCCCACGTAGCGGCGGGTTTTTAACCCGCCGGCCACTTGGCGCCGCCCCACG
>CAYRNG010000158.1:0-5638 GCA_964425395.1 uncultured Candidatus Kuenenia sp.
GTGAGCAGGGTCCCGATGCCCGCTGGACGGCTGCCGGCGGTCAGGCCGGCGGTAGCGATCGCTTTCTTGGGCCGTCCAAGTTTTACGACGGCTCCGCCGCGGGCGGTGGCAGCGGAGCGACCGGGGATGGTGGCGGCCAGGCCGGCGGCGTGGAGACTGGCCCCGGCAACGATGGCGGTCCGGGAGCCACCGGTCAGGCCGGCGAGGCGGGGGGCCGCTCCCGCTGGGGCACCGAGAGCGGCACCGGCGACGCGGCGGGTGAACTGGCTGCTGGAGGCACCGAGGGTGGCGGTAACGCCGGGCCGGGAGGCCCGAGCGGCGATGGCACAGCGGGAGCTGGTGCCGAGGGCATGGCCGGCGGCGGTGGCTCGGGTTCGGCGACCTCACAGGCCAGCCAGGGGGCCGCGGCTGGCGGCGGCGGCTCCGGCCCTTCCCTGCCGGGCCTCTCGCAATCAGCCACGGCCTCGCTCGGGGGACCGGCCGCCATGGCCGACTGCAGCGACGGCTCCTGCTCGCTGGCCGGCCGCCGGGGGAGCAACTGGGCGAGCCTCGCCTCGCAGGATCGGCCGGTTCCGCTCACCCGCCCGATCCGACTCGAGTGTGCGGCCGACGAATTCCGGCTCCTCGACGCTGAGGGGCGGGTGACAAGCCGCGTCCCGATCGGCACGCACACCGCGGCCGCCGTCGATCCGCTCGTCCGCGAGGTGCATGCCACGGTGGGGGGCTGGGGGATGGCCGGCGACCGGATGTACTGGCGGCCCGAACTCGTGCTCTCGGCCACGCCCGACGGCGGCAGCCGCCGCGCCGACCTGGAGGCGTTGCTGGCCGACAGCGGCCTCGATACCCGTCGCGCCGAGGGGCCCGATCCCGTTCGGCCGCTTCCGCCCGTCCATCGCACCGGGGCCCTGCCCCCCCGCCCCTGAACGACTGCCACCGGAGCCATTCCATGCCCCGCCTGCGACCCGACGAAGACCGCTCGGCCGGCCAGGACTCGTTCCTCGACGTGGTCACCAACATCGTTGGCATCCTGATCATCCTCGTGATGGTGATCGGGGCCCGCGTCCGCCAGGTGGTGCTCGAGGGAGCGCGACCGGCGGCCACTCCTGGAGCGGCGGTCCTCGAACAGGAGGTGGGCAACCTCGCCGGCACGCTCGCCTCCACCGAGAGCGAGATCGACGACCTCCAGGGGCAGCTCCGGCTCGTGGAGGCGGCCGTGGAAGGGGCGACCCAGGCCCGGCTCGAACTGGCCACGCTCGTGGCGGCGGCCCAGCGCGACGTCGAGGAGATCCGCCGGGCGGCCGACGAAAAGCAGGTGGCGGCGGCCGAGCGGGCCGCCCGTCGGCAGGGGCTCGAAGACGCGATCCGCCGCTGCACGCTGGAGAGTGAGTCGCTGGCCCACGCGGCGGCCACCACCGAGGAGGTGCTCGCCTACCCGACGCCGATCGGCCGGACCGTCAATGGCGAGGAGATCCACTTCCGGCTGGCCGGCGGCCGGATCGCCTACGTGCCGCTCGAGGAACTCTTCGAGCTGGCCAAGGCCAACACCCGCCGCAACTACTCCGGCTCGGTGTCGGAGCTGGCGGCCAAGATCGTGACGGTCGGGCCGACGCAGGGCTTCGCGCTCGACTACGTGATCGAGGCCAAGGTCGATTCGTCCCGCGGCCAGGTGCTGATCCGCTCGCGGGAGTGGGTCGTGCGGCCGGCGGAGGCGGCGGTGGGGGAGACGGTCGCCGAGGCGCTCGGGTCGAGTAGCCGGTTTCGGCGGGCGCTGGCCGGCGTCAAGCCCGACACCACCGTCACCCTGTGGTGCTATCCCGACAGCTTCGAGGGCTACCGGGCGGTGCGGGCCGAACTCTACCGGCTGGGGGTGCCGACCGCCGGCCGGCCCTTGCCCGAGGGGGCCCCGATCGGCGGCTCGACCGAGGGCAGCAAGAGCGTCGCCCAGTAGCGACTGGGCTCTCGGCCACTCCCTGGCTCAGGATGCCGCTGGCCCCCGGGCGGCGGCGGCCAGCTCGTTGGCCGTGGCGATGATCCAGTGCAAGAGCAGGGCCGCCAGGAAGCTCCCCGTGGTGAGCGTGAGCAGGGCGAATGCGAAGCCGGTCGGAATCGAGGCCAGCGTCTCGGCCGAGGGCCGGTCGAGATGGGCGAGCACGTAGAGCCCGGTCGCGACGGCCATCCCGGGCCAGATCCCGATTGCCGCCACGAGCACGGGCAGCAACAGCCCGCGGAAGAGGGCCTCGTAGCCGAGCAGGTAGACGAGCCATCCGCCGGCCACGGCGGCCACGCGGTGCCGGAGCTGCCAGCGGTGGGGGAGCTGCGGCCAGATCTCGGGATAGAACTGCCGCATCTCCGGCAGCCGCACCGCAGCGATGAGCAGGGGCATCGCGAGCAGGCCGAGGCCGACCGCCAGGCCAGTGGAGAGGGTCGGGCTCCGCGGCACGAGGGCCGTGTCGGCCAGCGGCAGGCCGAGCCTGGCGACGAGCCCCGCCGTGCCGACGGCCATCCATGAGCCGGCCACGAGTTTCGCGCGGAGGGGACAGGCCACGAGCCGGCCGAGCCAGGCCCCAACCACGAACACGGCGACGCCGCCGGTCACCAGCCGAGGCACGAGCATCGCGTCGGCAGCGAGCGGCCAGAACTGGCTCCAGATTTCAGTCCACGGGATCGGCTGCATAAGTCGGATGTTCACGGGTCGGAGGGGTTGCCCGTGCTATCTCGACGGCGTTGGACGGGCACCGATCCGCGAAGCGGATTGATCGCTAAAAGGGGATCGCCAAAAGGGGACAGTCCCCGAAGCGGGGACAGTCCCCAGCGAGCGTCAGTCAATTCGTCATCAGCAGAAAAAAGCTGCCGCCCCGCGAACGGGGCGGCAGCCGTAGGGAACGGGGATGATCCCCGCAACCGCGATGCCCGGGCCGCCCTGGGGGGCGACTGTGGCCGGGGGCCACTCCAGGCTCGCGAGGTGGTGGGCTGCGTCAACGGCAGGCCCGTCGACTCGCCGCTATCGGCGCAGCCCTCCGGTACAGTCACATGGCGTCACTGAATCACCTCCTTTGCTACGGGGAATCCTGGCCGTCACGATCACTGCGAGATCGCCGCCGGGCGGTTTTCTCCCCGGCCGTCGCCGGGGAACGATATCTGGAGTAGAGCACCCGCCGGCCCCGGCCTGCAAGTTCTCGGTGGCCCCCGCAAATCAGGCCGGGCATATCTCGTTTGCTGGCCGCTGTTCCCGCCTCGCAGGAGCCAATCATGCCCGCTTCCCAGTTCAGCCGTCGACTGACGCCGCGGGACCGCTTTCGGTCGCTGCCCGGATGCCGGCTTCGGCGGCGGCGGCGAGGCGGTCGAGGTCGGCCTCGCTCGTGCACAGAGGGGGCATGATCACGACCACGTCGCCGAGCGGCCGGAGGATCGCCCCCTGGTCTCGGGCCGCGGCGCAGGCCCGTCGGCCCCGCTGCTCGCTTGGCGGATACTTTTTGCCGGTCGCCTTGTCGGCCACCAGCTCGATGCCGAGCACCAGGCCGCACTGCCGCACGGCCCCGACGTGGTCGAGAGCGGCGAGCCGCTCGGCGTGCCCGGCCAGCCGGGTGATCTTGGCGGGCAGGCCCTCGAGCACACGCTCGTCGCGGAAGACGTCGAGCGAGGCCAGCCCCACGGCCGCTCCGAGCGGGTTTCCGCCGTAGGTGTGGCCGTGGTAGAAGGCGCGGCCGCTTGTCTGGTCGCCGAGGAAGGCCTCCCAGATGCAGCCGTGGGTGAGCGTGGCGGCCATCGGCAGGTAGCCGGCGGTGAGCCCCTTGGCGAGGCAGAGAAAGTCGGGCACCACCTCCTCCTGCTGGCAGGCGAACAGCGTGCCGGTGCGGCCAAAGCCGGTGGCCACCTCGTCGAGGATCAGGAGCACGTCGTGCCGGCGGGTCAGCTCGCGGACGCCGCGGAGATAGCCCGGCGGATGGACGATGATCCCGCCGGCCATCTGCACGAGCGGCTCCATCACGACCGCGGCGATCTCATGGGCCCGGGTGGCGAGCACGTGCTCGAGGGCGGCGAGCGACTTGGCGAGCGAGGGCACCCGGCCGGAGGCGTCGGGTAGCCCGGGGGGCTCGAGCCGCAGCGGGGCGAAGGTGAGCGGGGCGAACATCGCCGTGAACCGGTCCACCCCCCCCACGCCCACGGCGCCGAGCGTGTCGCCGTGGTAGGCCTCGTCGATGGCCACAAACAGGGTCTTTGCCGGGCGGGCCGGCTCGGTCTGCCGCCAGAACTGGAAGGCCATCTTGAGGGCGGCCTCGATGGCGGTCGAGCCGTCGTCGGAGAAGAAGACCCGGTCGAGCCCGGGGGGGGCGACGCCGGCCAGCCGGCGGGCGAACTCGACGGTGGTGGGATTCGAGAGGCCGAGGTTGGTGGTGTGGGCGACCTTGGCCGCCTGCTCGGCGAGGGCCGCGTCGAGCCGCGGGTGGCGGTGCCCGTGGACGTTGCACCACATGCTCGCCGAGCCGTCGAGGTAGCGGTTGCCCGCCACGTCCACGAGCCAGGCTCCTTCGCCCCGCTCGATCAGCAGGGGCTCGTACTCCTCCATCTGCGTGAAGGCATGCCAGACATGGTGGCGGTCCCAGTGCTCGAGTTCACTCCGGGAAGGTGTCATGGCAGCACCACCCGGGTGCCTACGCCAGCGGCGAGGATCGCATCTCCCCTGCCCTGCACGACTGCCGCCTCGATCACGCCCTGCGAGCCGACCAGGGCCACGGGGGTTCCCGGCGGCGCCTCGCCGTAGGTGCCGACGACCCGCGGGACCTCGCGGTCGCCCACGATCAGCCGGCCGGCCGTGACGAGCCGTGGCCAGAGGTCGGCCGGCAGGTTCGTGAGCAGGTTGCCGAATGCATCGATGTGTACCACTTCCCCCTCGAGGCCGGCCGGCGTCTCGCGGGGTTGCGGAATCGGAAAGGTCGTGAGCGGCCCGGCGACGGGCCCGAGCGACTCCGGGGCCGCCGCCTCGAGCAGGGCGATGGCCGCCGGCGCGATCACGTCGCGGCCGTGGAACGTGGTCGACGCGGCCGGCGGCACGGCGAGCACGCGGGCCGCCTGAGCGGGCGTGGCGGCCAAGACCCGCGAGAGCAGGCCGTTGTCGGGGGCCAGATACTCTTGCCCGCCGGCCCGCACCCAGACGATCCGCCGGGCCGTGCCCACGCCCGGATCGACGACGACCAAGTGGAGCGTGCCGGCGGGAAACGCCGGGCAGGCCCGGGCCACGAGCCAGGCGGCGGAGCGAATGTCGTGGGCCGGCAGGTCGTGGGCGATGTCCACGAGCGTGAGGCCCGAGCGGGCGTGGAGGAGCCGGCCCTTGAGTTCGGCCACGTAGCCGCTTCCGGTGCCGAAGTCGGTGGTGAGCGTGACGATCCGCGGCGGGCTGGGTGGCATGTGGGAAATCGTACCCGGTGGATCCGGCACCGGGGTTACCCGTGCCATCTCGCCGGCGGGATGGACAGGCTTTGCCTGCCCGCAGGGTCATCCCGCCGCTAAGTAGCCGCGGGTTTGTTACCCGCGGACAGCGCGGCGCTGGCAACCGAAACCGTCGGCACCGGAAACGCGTCGTCAACTGGCCGGCTCGTAGCCGCGGGTTTGTTACCCGCGGACAGCGCGGCGCCGGCAA
>CAYRNG010000159.1:0-2822 GCA_964425395.1 uncultured Candidatus Kuenenia sp.
GACTTCACCTTCGTCTGCCCGACGGAGCTGGCCGAGTTCAACAAGCAGCTCGGGGAGTTCAGCGACCGCGACACGAGCGTCGTGGGGGGGAGCACCGACAACGAGTATTCCCACCTCATGTGGCGGCGAAGCCACCCCGACCTCGAGAAGCTCGGCTACCCGCTGATCGCGGCCCAGAAGCTCGCCCCCGAGCTGGGGATCCTCGAGAAGACCGAGGGCTACTGCCTCCGGGCCACCTTCATCGTCGATCCCCACGGCGTGATCCAATGGGTGGACGTCAACCAGGGCCGGGTGGGGCGGAACGTGGCCGAGGTGATCCGCGTCCTCGATGCCCTGCAGAGCGACGAACTCTGCCCCTGCAATTGGAAGAAGGGCGACCCCTACGTGAAGGTGGGCTAGGGTCCGTTGCCCCCCTCCCGCCCCCTCGCGAGGCCAGCCTCCCGTGACGCCGCCCCCCCGCACCTGGCTGGGGAAGTTCGCCGACGCCTTCCGCGGGTTCTTCCTCTCGGTCCGCACGCAGTCGAGCTTCGCGGCCCACCTCCCGGTGGCGGTGGCGGCGGTCACCCTGGCGGCCTGGCTGGGCTGCTCGCTCGTGGAATGGGGCCTGGTGGCCCTGGCCATCGGCCTGGTCGTGATGGCCGAGGTCTTCAACACCGCGCTCGAGGCCCTCGCCAAGGCGGTCGGACGCTACCCTGACGACAACCTTCGCGACGCCCTCGACCATGCCAGTGGGGGCGTTTTGGTGGCGGTGCTGACGGCCGTCCTGATCGGCGGGCTGGTGCTCGGACCGAAGCTGTGGGCTTTTTGGGGATAGCTGGCATTGACCCCCGGCGCGGGGCTGGCCTAGTTTTTTCGGCTTGGCTGCAGGGCTTTTACGCTCCCGCGGCCTCCAGGCGGATCTTCCCATACACCAGGTACACCACGAAGGAACACTCTCATGATGGGCAAACTTGCAGCGGAAGCGATCGGCACTTTTTGGCTCGTGCTCGGGGGCTGCGGCAGCGCCGTCCTGGCGGCCGCCTACCCGGATCTCGGGATCGGCTTCCTGGGCGTGGCGCTGGCCTTCGGCCTGACGGTCCTCACGATGGCCGCGGCGATCGGCCACATCTCCGGCTGCCACCTCAATCCGGCCGTGACCGCCGGCCTGGTGGCCAGCGGCCGGGTGCCCGCCAAGGATCTGATCCCCTACTGGGTGGCCCAGGTGGCCGGCGGCATCGCCGGGGCGGGCGTGCTCTATCTGGTGGCCAAGGGGCTGCCCGGCTTCGACGCCGCGGCCAGCGGCTTCGCCAGCAACGGCTACGACGCCCACTCGCCCGGCGGCTACCCGCTGGCCAGCTGCTTCATCATCGAGGCGGTGCTCACGGCCGTGTTCCTATTCGTGATCCACGGTGCCACCGACAAGCGGGCACCCGGCGTGATCGCCCCGATCGCGATCGGCCTCTGCCTGACGCTCATCCATCTGGTCAGCATCCCCGTCACCAACACCTCGGTGAACCCGGCCCGCAGCACGGCCGTCGCCGTGTTCGCCGGCGGCTGGGCGATCGAGCAGCTCTGGCTGTTCTGGGTGGCCCCGCTCGTGGGGGCGGTGATCGGCGGCCTCGCCTACCGGGGCGTGGCCGAGTGCGCCGGGGAGTGAGTCACTTCGCCCGGATGTCGTAGCAGAGGATGGCGTCGCCTTCGCGGAGGTAGAGCCGGCCGTCGAGGATCACGGCGTGCGCCCAACTGGGGCGGTCGCCGCTGCCGGGCACCTTGAAGCTGCTCACCTCCTCGTAGCCGGCCGGGTCGGCCTTCACGAGGGCCAAGGTGCCGTCGGAGAACTTCACATACACATGCCCGTCGCCGGCCACGACCGAGGCCGAGTTTCGCCCGCTGCCCCGGTTCTTCCAGATGATTTTCCCGGTCAGCAGCTCGGCGCAGAACGGGATCCCCTTGTCGTCGGAATCGCCGTAGAGGTGGTCGCCGAGGAGCACGATGCCGCCGTGCTTGTTGGCAAGCTCGGTGTTCAGGGGATAGACCTCCTCGACCGCGATCGTGCCGCCAGGGCCCGGCACCTGCCGCAGGAGCGCCCCACCCCGCTTGTAGCCGGCCGCGAAGAAGACCAGATCGTTCCGCACGATCGGGGTGGGGATCACTGCCGTGGTCCTGTCGATCGGGTAGGTCCAGAGGAGCTTGCCCGTCTTGGCGTCGATGCCGATCGCCCCGCCGGCGGTGGTGGTCACGTAGATCCGCCGCCCCCCCACCTCGGCGCTCACGATGGAGGCGTGGCCGGCGCCGGGATCGTCAGGCACCGGGCAGGCCCAGATCAGCCGGCCTGACTTCTTGTCGAGGGCCACGACCGTGGCCTGCGGGCCGCCGGGGGTGCAGACGAGCTTGTTGCCGTCGATCGTGACCGATTCGCTATAGCCCCAGGAATCCCCCTTGGTGCCCCCGAACTGGGCCTTGAGATCGACCCGAAACACCTCGCGGCCATCCTTGACCATGCAGGCGACGAGCTGGCCGAAGGGGGTGAGCACATAGACCAAGGGCCCGTCCACCGTGGGCGTGCTGCGGGAGCTCTGCCACGACTCCTGGCCGCTCGTCCAGGGGCCGCCGGTCTTCGTCTTCCAGAGCTGGCGGCCCGTCTGGCGGTCGAAGCAGGAGAGGTATTCGTCGGCATCGGCGGCGGTGGAGAGGCCGTCGCCGAGCGTGAAGATCCGCTCGCCGGCGATCGCCGGGCTGGCATAGCCGCGGCCGGCCCCGGCCGTCTCCCAGACGAGTGGCGGCCCCTCGGCCGGCCAGACTTCCAGGAGGTCGGTGTCGGGGGCCACGGCCGTGCGGTCGGC
>CAYRNG010000160.1:0-5324 GCA_964425395.1 uncultured Candidatus Kuenenia sp.
CTTCCTTCCGTTGGTGGGCAGGTCGTCGTGGACGTCGGGGCCGAAGTAGCGGAGGGCGACGAGCGGGCCGGGGCCGGTGTTTTCCACCACGTAGCCCGCCGCGGCGGCGTCGGCCGAGATGAAGAGCTCGTCGGCCGTCATCTGGCCGAACCGGATCAAGGTCGGCGTGGCCACCTCGTGGACGCCCACCCGGCCTTCGCCCTGGACCGTGATCCAGCCGCTGGCGCCGGCGTCGGTGATCGTGGCCTTGGCCCCCGGCTCGAGGGTCAGCTCCTTGGCACTGAACAGCTGCCGGCCGTCTACCCGGCCGTACACGATCCACTTGTCGGTCGCGCCGCTGCCGCTTCGCTTCTCGTCCACCAGCGGCGCGAGGAAGTTGCTCTCCTTGAAGTGGGTGTCGACATTCTTCTCCCAGGCGAGCTGGCCGATGATGAAGTCGAGATCCTGGTGCTTGGCGGCGGGCATGTCCTTGACGAGCAGACTCCAGGGCACGGCCCGGCCTTCGACGAGCGACTGGAACATCGCGAACACGTCGCTGCCCCACTGGGGCTCGTAGGTGAGCAGCGACCCGGGTGCGTGAAGCACGCCCGGCGGGATCAGCCAGCCGGTGCCCCGTTCGAGGCGGTAGGCCTTGGCCAGGTCGATGATCCCATTGTCACCGCGGTTCCAGTTTTCGAGCCCGGCACCACCAAGGCCGACGAAGGTGTAGGGGAAGTTGTTGTCGCAGTTGTTGTACTGCGGCGGGAAGTAGTAGCTCTCGGGCTTGCCCTCCTGCCCCACGAGCTTGGCGTCGGCGAACGACTGGTGCATGTGGTGCGGGATCGGCCCCATGTTGTCGAAGAACTTCGAGTACACGGGCCACTTCTGATACGTCTCCCAGATCGCCTCCCCGACGAGCCGCCCCTTGCCCTCGGCGACGGCATCTCTGAGCAGGAACCGCTCCCCGTCGAACACGCACCAGGAGAGCCCCTCGTCCGGCACGCGGCCCTCGTTGGCCGCCTCGGTCGTGCTCGCGAACCACCGTTCGTCGATGCCGCCGCGGTCGAGGCCGTAGGCGAAGTAGTCGTCGGGATGGAGCCGGACCCGCTTGCCGGGATGGAGGAAGCTCCGGGGCACCCAGGTGGGCGAGAGCCGGAGGATGCCCCGGCCGGCCTCGAGGGCCCGGTCGAGGGCGGAGCCGACGTTCTTGGCCTCGGGAAGCCGGGCGGAGGCACGGGAAGGAGTGGCGGTGGCCATGGAAACCCCTGGGGAAGCGATCCGGGAAGCCAAGTCGAGCCGCTGTTGTACGACCGCCCGGAAAAGGCCGCAAGGAGCCGCTGTCGATCTTCTTGCCGGGCGACTAAAATCAATCACCGGCGGGAGCGGTTTCGGGCAGCCGCGACCGCCGTCACTTCAGGAAGGGTGGCGGATCGGCATGGGAGAGACGTTGAGAGCCTTGTGCCGAGCCTTTGCGGTGGGCGTGGCCCTGGTGGCAGCAGCCGCCGCCGGCCGGGCCGCAGAGCAGACGGGGTCGCTGGCCGATCACGTGTTGGCGGCTACGGTGGGGATCTCCACCACCACCGCCGACGGGGCCGCCTTCACCGGCACCGGCACCGTGCTCACGCCGGCCGGCCACATCCTCACCTCGACCGGCGCCGTCCCGCCCGACGCCGCCGCGATCAAGGTCACCTTCCCCGCCTACGTGATCCGTGAGGCCACGCTCCTGGCCTCAGACGCCGCCCTGGGGGTGAGTCTCGTGAAGGTCGAGGCGGAGGGGCTCGCCAGCCTGGGCGTCGCCCGAGGCCTGCCCCCGCTCGGCACGCTCGCCTTCACCGCCAGCGACGTCGATCGGGTGATGCTCTCCAACGGCCGGGCTTCGTTCAGCCGGGGGCTCGTGAGCGGCCTGTACGACGTCTCTCCCCAGGGGGAGTCGCCCTACGCCGGGCCGGTCATCGAGACCACCGCCGCGGTCAACCCCGGCTCCGACGGCGGCCCCCTCGTCGATGCCAGCGGCCGGCTCTCTGGCGTGATCAGCCTGGGCGTGTCGCCGCTGCGGTGGCAGGGCGTGGCGGTACCCCTGGCGGTGTTGCTCGAGAAGTTCCCCCCCCTGGCCGCGGTCAGCCTGCCGCTCGACTTCGAGCCCCCCGCCGGGCTCGCCGACGACCCGGCCGCCCGGGCCGCGGCCCGCCAGGGAGCGGCCCTGCGGCAGGCGGCCGAGGGCATCGCACCCGCCCTGGTCGGCATCGAGGTGGCCCGCACGTTTCCGCCCGAGGAGCTGCCGCGGATCTCCTGGGACGCCCACCGCCGCACGATTCCTGGCTGGGAGAAGCTCTCCCGGCAGGACAAGCTCAAGCGGTTCATGGCCTTCGCCACTGCCGCTCGGATGCTCGAGGTCAACCAGCTGCTCCGCCGGCCGGCGGGCAGCGTCACCGGGCTGGTCGTCGCCCCCGAAGGGCTCGTGCTCACAAGCCTCTTTAACCTCGGCGTCGACAACGCCTTCCTCGCCAAGTCCACCGGCCAGCCGCCGGCCGTCGATCCCCATGCCGAGCCCGCCGAGCTCCTGGCCGAGCCGGCCGGCGGCTGGAAGCGGGAGGCCAACCCGATCACGGGCCTCACCGTGGTGCTCCCCGACGGCAGCCGGCTGCCGGCCCGCGAGCTGGCCCGGCACGAGCCCTTGGGCGTGGCCCTCCTCAAGGTCGAGGCCGCGGACCTGCCCTGGTACGACTTCGCCGCGGCTTCGACCTCCCCCTTGCTGGGCGACGCCGTGGCGGTGGTGGGCCGCTCCCCGAGCGGCCCGGCCGCCTTCACGCTCAACGAAGGGATGGTCAGCGCCCCCTCCCGCAACCGGGGCTACCACTTTCAGACCGACGCCCTCTTGAACTACGGCAACTCCGGCGGGCCGGTCATCGACACCGCCGGCAACTTTCTGGGGATCGCCACGGCGCCCCTCGAGCCCAACACGGTGCAGGGGCGGATCATCCCGCCGCCGGAGCTGATCCGCTGGACACGGGCGCCCAACTCGGGCGTCGGGATGGTGGCCCGGGCCGACCGGATTCGGGGGGCCCTCGACGCCCTCCGCGAAGGAAAATCATTTGCGAAGATTCCCGGGCCCTACCTGGGCGTGCAGCCCGACATGGCCCGGGCCTTCGGCGAGGATGTCTGGATCGGCGGCGTGCTGCCCCGCTCGCCCGCCGACCGGGCCGGCCTCCGCAAGGGAGACCAGTTGCTCGAGATCGACGGCGTTGAGATCCACGCCTGGCAGGAGCTGACCGAGCGGATCGCCGCCGGGAAGGCGGGGGATCGGCTGACCCTGCTCGTCCAGCGGAAGGGCCGCGGGCCGCGGCTGGTGATCGCCGGCCGCGACATCGAGTCGCTGGCCGATCTCGAGCAGCTCAAGAAGTCGCTCCGCCCCGAGGAGCCGTTCGAGGGGCTCTTGACGAGCGATGACACGCGGGAGATCGAGGTGGTGCTGGAGGAGCAGCGATGAGCAGGCAGCCGACGAACCGCTGGCAGAGGGGCCTCTTCGGGGCCGTGGTCATCGGCGGCGGGCTGTCCGGGCTCCCGGCCCTGCCGGCAGCCGCAGCGCCGGTGGCCGCCCCGCCCGCGGCCCAGGCCCCCGCGGCGCCCGTGGTCGATCTGGCCGAGCTCTGCATCCAGGTCCGGCCGGCCTTCGTGTTCATCGGCGGGGGCAGCGGGGGGATCGTCCGCCCCGACGGGCTGATGCTCACCAACGACCACGTCATCGGCCGGAAGCGGGCCTTCACCGTCCGGATCGGCGACGGCCGCTCGTTCAAGGCGCGGGTGCTGGGTACCGATCCGGCTGGCGACCTGGCCGCCCTCAAGCTCGAGCTGCCCGAGGGAGAGACGGTGCCCCATCTGGAACTGGCCGACTCAACGACGCTCCGGGTGGGCGACGAGGTCCTGGCCGTCGGCAACCCCTTCGCGCTTGGCGTGCTCGACCAGTCGCCGACCTTCACCACGGGGATCGTCTCGGCCCTGAACCACACCCAGGGCAACTACACCGAGTGCATCGTCACCGACGCCCAGGTCAATCCGGGCAACTCCGGGGGGCCGCTTCTCACCATGGCCGGCCAGGTGGTCGGGATCAACGGACAGATCAGCACCCGGTTCGGCCTGCGGAGCAACACCGGCCTCGGGTTCGCGATCAGCGCCCGCCAGATCGCCCTCTGGCTGCCCCGCCTGGAGGCGGCCGGCGGCGGCGAGGTGAAGCACGCCCGGATCGCGGGGCTCGAGCTGGCCCAGGGGCCGCGGGAGGCGGCCGAGAGCGTGGTGGTGAGTGACGTGGCCGACGGCTCGCCCGCGGCAATCGCCGGGTTCACTCCCGGCGACGTGATCCTGGCCCTCGATGACGCGCCGGTGCCCAACGCCCTCCGGCTCAAGGGGCTCTTAGGCATCTATCCCGACGGCTACCGGGTGCCGGTGACCGTGCAGCGGGGGGAGGGCGAGGCGGTGCTCGAGGTGCTCCTCACCGCCCCCGAGCGGGCCAGGCTCGGCCTCACCCTCGTCCGCGGCCGGGGCGACGACCTCGTCCCCCGCGTCGAGCAGGTCGAAGACGACTCGGCCGCCGCGGCCGCCGGGCTCGTCCCCGGCGACGAGATCGTGGAGTGGGCCGGCAAGCGACTCGAGTTTTCCAGCCGCGACGAGCGGCGGGCCTTCGATCGAGCGCTGAGAACGAGTGTCAATGTCGGCGACATCGTGCCGGTGAAGGTGCGGCGGGGCGAGGACGAGGTGGACCTGCGGCTGGTTGGCCGGTAGGCGACCGACCGGAAGCACGGCCGCCGATGGCCGGCGGGTTTTGGTCTGCTACGATTTGATCGTTCAGGGCCGGCCGATCGACGTGCGGCCCACGGCCTTCATTCCCCGCAGACCTTTCCTCCCCGCAGACCAGGAGTCCTCCCCGTGAGCTTTCGCAAGTCTCTCCATGAAGAAGTGGCCGGTGCCCTCAACGAGCAGATCCGGATAGAGTCGTCGGCGGCCTTTCTCTACTTCTCGATGGCGTCCTGGGCCAACGTCCGCGGCCTGACGGGAATGGCCTCCTGGTTTCGGGGCGAGGCCCACGGCGAGCTGACCCACATGAACCTGTTCGTCGACTACCTCAACGACCGCGACTACCAGGCCAAGTTCGCCACGATCGAGGCCCCCGCCTGCGACTGGGCGAGCCCGATCGAGGCCTTCGACATGGTCCGCTCCCAGGAGCACATGCTCCTCCAGCGGATGAACGATCTGATCGACATGGCCGACAAGCACAACGACCACTTGACCCACAGCTTCCTGACCCAGTTCGTGCCCCAGCAGATCGCCGACACGGCCGAGGCCGACGACGT
>CAYRNG010000161.1:0-2124 GCA_964425395.1 uncultured Candidatus Kuenenia sp.
GATGGTGTTCATGGCGGTCGAGATGGCGAGCGTGCCCTCTTATGTCTTGGCCGGGTTCTTGAAGGGCCGCAAGGCGAGCTCCGAGGCGGCGCTCAAGTACGCGGTGTATGGGGCCGGGGCGGCCGGGATCATGCTTTATGGAATCTCGCTGCTAGCCGGCGTGCTCGGCACCTGCCACCTGCCGAGCATGGCCGCCGAACTCGGCCGGCTCGTGGGCGAGGGCAAGGCAAGCGGCGAGATCATGGTGCTTTCGCTCGGCGGCCTGATGCTGGCGGTGGGCCTGGCGTTCAAACTCTCGGCCGTGCCCTTCCACTTCTGGTGCCCCGACGTCTTCGAGGGAGCGGCGGCCGAGGTGGGAGCCTTCCTCTCGGTGGCCAGCAAGGCGGCAGCCGTGGCCCTGGCCGTGCGGCTGGTCTTCGGCTTGGGCACGCTGCCCGACGCCGAGCCGGCCGGGTCGGTGATCACCGGCCTGGCCGACGTGCGGCACTTCATGGCCTACGTCGTGGGCATCATGGCGGCGGCCACCTGCACGCTCGGCAACCTGGCGGCCTACGGCCAGACCAACATGAAGCGGCTGTTGGCCTACTCGACGGTGGCCCACGCGGGGTACCTGATGATGGGCCTGGCGGCGGCCGCGGCACTCGCCGGCGTCGCCCCGGCCCGGGCCCAGGATGCGGTGGCGGCCCTGGCCTTCTATCTGGGCACGTATCTGTTCATGAACCTCGCCGCCTTCGCGATCGTGGCCGTGCTCCGCAACCGGCTGCGAAGCGAGGAGATCGCCGCCTACGCGGGGCTCGTTCGCACCAACCCCGGGATGGTGGTGGCCACCGCGGCGGTGCTGGTGAGCCTGATCGGCCTGCCGCCGCTGGCCGGCTTCGTGGCCAAGTTTCTGATCTTCTCGTCGCTGGTCTCGGCCTTCCGGGCCGGGGCGGAGCAGCCGTTGATGCTCGCGCTCTTGATCGTGGGCGGCATCAACACGGTGATCAGCCTGTTTTATTACCTCCGCGTCCTCAAGGTCATGACCTTCGACCCGCTCCCGGAAGGCCGCTCGGCCGAACCGGCCGCCGGGTTCTCGCTCTCGGGCGGCCTGGTCGCCGCCCTGGCCGTGCCGGTGGTGGTGCTCGGAATCCTCTGGGGAGGCCTCTATGGCTTCGCCCACCTCGCCGGCTCTTTTGCTTCCTGAACTGCATCGTTTTTCGCAGGCCCCGTCTTTCCATGCCAGCCGCCGAGCGACTCGTCGAACTCGTCCGCGTTCTCCAGCCTTCGCTGGCGATGTATCTGGGCGACTCCGGGATCTGGAGCTACCCCGGGCCGGAGGAGATCCGCCTGGCCGTGGCCGACCTCGTGGTCGATCAGCGGAGCGTGATGGATCGGGCGGCCCTGATCCTCGAGGAGCGGGAGGTCGCCGTGCCGAAAAATGCCTACCCGATCTCCTTTTCCGGCTGGCATGACGTCGATCTCCGGCATGTGTTGCCCCGGATCGTGGCCGGCCTCGAGCGGCAGCAGCCGGAACTCGAACGGATCGCCGCCACCCCCGACGACGCGGCCGCCGCCGGCCTGGCCGCCGAGGCACTCAAGACCGCCCGCCACCACGTCGAGGCCCTCAAGACCATCGCCGCCAAGCTCCAGGCCGGGTTGTCAGCGAAGCCTGCGGCGACCCATGACCTACTTTGACAGTCACTGCCATCTCGATCCGATGCGATACGGCGGCGACTTGGCCGGCGTGCTCGAGCGGGCCCGGGCGGCGGGTGTGACCGGGATGGCGGTGATCGGCACCCGGGCCGCTGACAGCGAGGCGGCAGCGGAACTCGCGGCCCGCGAGCCCGGCCTCGTGGCGGCCGCCGGGATTCACCCCAACGACGCGGCCGAGGCCGAGCCCGGCGAGTGGGATCGGATCGTGCGGCTCGTGGAGGGCGGCCGCGTGGCGGCGGTCGGCGAGACGGGGCTCGACTGGTATCGCACGACCGCGCCGCCTGAGGTTCAGCGGGACTTCTTCGACCGCCACATCCGCCTCGCGCAAGGGACGGGTCTGCCGCTGGTGATCCATACCCGCGAGAGCACCCCCGACTGCCTCGCGATGCTGCGGGAGGCGCTCGGTCGCGGACCGCTGACGGTGATTCTCCA